>NZ_LWBL02000038.1 GCF_001644195.2 Bacillus marinisedimentorum
ACTAACGTTTAACAGAGCCTTTAATAAAAAGACGAAATAAATATTCCACTTTAATTTTACCATAAATTTTCCAAATCATTGTAATTCTTAAAGTCAGGGGCTCACTTTCCTTATTTTATTGAACATAAAATTCTATAAAACCTTAAAGGATGCTTTTTTTATACAAACCACATATTGAACAGACTAGAGAGGGGCAGTTCAAATCGGTTATCTGTGCGTTTTTAATGTTTTTGGAATCATTTATATGTATTTTAAATCGTTTAATTCAATCCTTCTATCCAAGTCTAGTGTATCTATTTTGAATGATAATGTCTTATTTGATAAGGTGCTGATCAATTTTCCTTAGATGTCCATTGTGGCGTTAAGCATTATATCAAAGATGTTCATTAGTTTTTGCAAACTTATTGTTTTACAACTAATGGATTGCAGCGGAAAGGAACGGGCAATCTCCAGAATAACCTGCTATCATTTTTTCATTTTTTTCCATCGAGGGTGCGTTAGTTTGATAAGCCAAAAATATAAAATTAAAATTCCGATTTATGGGAGTTATACTTTTACTGCTGAATAACAACATTGAACTTTAACATAGCCTATTTAAAAAAGAACCCGGGCACCTTACCCGGATTCTCATGGAGCGTACTGTTATTCCCCTTCTTCTTCCAATTCTGCCGAAACAGTGTTGATCATTTCCTCAACAATGTCCCATTCCTCATCGGTTTCGATCTGGTAAAGGGCTAGATCGTCATCATCTTCTTCTTTTTCCTCGTAACGGAAAGCGAACACTTCCATTTCATCTTCTTCATCCTGGTTTTGTTCGTCCCCGCCCATAGGGGAAACAACGACATAAGATTTGCCGGTGTTCTCCACATCAAATGTGAATACCACTTCAAAAAGATGCTCCTGTCCGTTTTCATCCGGAATGATAATTCTTTCTTTGTCTTCGATTGCCAAATGTAACACCTCTTTTTAAGATTTACTGTCAAGATAGCCCTGTAGAATCATGACGGCTGCCATCTTGTCCACAACTTTTTTTCGTTTGTTCCGTTTCACATCAGCTGAAATCAACACCCGCTCTGCCTGCATGGTTGTCAATCGTTCATCCCACATTTCAACAGGCAGGGAAAGCTTGCGTTTAAGATAATCGGCATACTCGATGCAGGCTTCACCTCTAGGGCCGATTGTGCCGTTCATGTTTTTCGGGAGGCCGACGACTATCTTATCGACCTCATACTTTTCAACCAGCTCTTTGATGCGTTTTATGCCGGTAATGTTTTGGTCGGTGCTGACCTTTACGGTTTCAATCCCCTGTGCTGTCCAGCCCATCTCATCGCTGACGGCAACGCCGATTGTTTTGGTGCCGACATCTAATCCCATTATGCGCATATCAGCCCTCTTTATGCTGTTTCAAATAAGATTTGACGAGTTCTTCAATCAGCTCGTCCCGTTCCAGTTTTCGAATGATATTACGCGCATCTTTATGGCGCGGGATGTATGCGGGATCACCTGACAGCAAATATCCTACGATCTGGTTGATCGGGTTATAGCCTTTTTCCTGCAAGGCTGCGTAAACGGTGAACATCACTTCTTTGACGTTATGCTCCTGGGGTTCTTCGTGAAAATTAAACTTCATTGTTTTGTCCATTGAACTCATGAGTGCTGCACCTCGCTTTCAAACTCCGTAAAGATTCACGTACGATTGGTAAAACAAGTGTACAATGGAGTTTTTCTCCATTGTACACGAACGAGCGGCTATTAGGAAATGGTTTTCATCCATTCTTCCGCATATGCGAGCGCTTCTTCCAGTTTTTCCGGATTCTTTCCGCCGGCCTGTGCCATATCCGGGCGGCCTCCTCCTCCGCCGCCGCAGCGGGATGCCACTTCTTTGACGAGTTTCCCCGCATGATAACCTTTTTCTACAAGGTCCTTCGTAACACCTGCCGAAAGATTAACTTTCCCGTCATTTGACGTGCCGAGAATCACAACTGCAGACCCCAACTTCGTTTTCAATTCATCGACCATGTTCCTGAGATTGTTCATGTCCTGGACATTCACTTTTTTCGCCAGCAAGTGAACACCGTTGACCTCTTTCACTTCCGCAGTCAGGTTTTTCGCTTCCATGTTGCCGATCCTTGTGGACAGGGACTCATTTTCACGTGCAAGCTGCCTGGCTTCAGCCTGCAGCACCTTTACCCGTGCCGGCACTTCTTCCGGCCTTGTCTTCAACAGTCCTGCCGCCTCTTTCAGCACGTCTACCTGGCTGTTCATGAGCCTGTATGCCGCTTCACCTGTTACGGCCTCAATCCGCCTTGTTCCAGCACCGATTCCAGATTCAGAAGCGATTTTGAAAAGGCCGATATTTCCTGTATTCATAACATGGCAGCCGCCGCATAGCTCAAGACTGTAATCGCCAACCCTTACAACTCGCACAACATTTCCGTATTTTTCACCGAACAGCGCCATTGCACCCATTGCCTTCGCTTCTTCAATCGGCTTATTCATGACTTCAACAGCGATATTATTCCACACTTTGTCATTGACGATTTCTTCGATTTTATCAAGTTCTTCAGCCGAAATCTGCCCGAAATGGCTGAAGTCAAAACGAAGACGGTCAGGTGCCACAAGGGATCCGGCCTGATTGACATGATCACCGAGCACATCTTTAAGTGCTTGATGGAGCAGATGGGTTGCCGTATGGTTCCTGGTGATCTTCGCCCGACTGGCCGAATCCACTTCCGCCGTTACATTCATGCCGGTTTTCAATACGCCCTGCCGGACTTCGATATGATGGAGATTTTGGCCGTTCGGCGCCTTTTGCACATCTTTCACAAAACATTTGACATTGTCATTGGAAATAAAACCGTGGTCTGCGATCTGCCCGCCGCTTTCCGCATAGAACGGTGTCCTGTCGAGCATGATGTGGCCTTCTTCTCCTTCAGCAAGTTCACTCACATATTCCTTGTTTTGAAGGACGACATTCACTTCGGCTTCGGCTTTGAGCTTATCATAACCGATGAATTCACTCTCGGCATGAATGTCGCCAAGCACACCGCCCTGGATTTGCATGGAACCTGTATCCTGCCGGGCCGCCCGTGCGCGTTCACGCTGTTTCTCCATTTCTTTATTGAAGCCTTCCTCATCAATGGACAGGCCTGCTTCATGGGCATATTCCTCCGTCAAATCATAAGGGAATCCGTACGTATCATAAAGCTTGAATGCATCTTCCCCTGACAGTGAATCATTGCCGCCGTTTTTCGCCTTCTCGATGAACTGCTCCAAAATGGCAAGCCCGTCGTGCAACGTTTCATGAAAACGCTCTTCTTCATTTTTGATGACCTTCTGGATGAATTCCTCTTTATTTTTCACTTCCGGATAAAAGTCATTCATGATAGTGCCCACAACCGGCACAAGTTCATACATGAACGGACGGTTGATGTCGATTTTCATCGAGTAGCGGACAGCTCTGCGGAGCAGGCGCCGCAACACATAGCCCCGTCCTTCATTGGAAGGGAGCGCACCGTCGGAAATGGCGAATGTGACCGTCCTGATGTGATCGGCGATGACTTTAAACGCAACATCCTTTTCAGTATCTCTGCCATATCCGTGTCCCGATATTTTTTCAGCGGCTTGGATGATAGGCAAGAACAAGTCTGTGTCAAAGTTGGTTGGGACATCCTGGGTGACAGATGCCATCCGTTCAAGTCCCATGCCGGTATCGATATTCTTTTTCGGCAGCGGCGTATAAGAACCGTCCGGGTTATGGTTGAATTGCGAGAACACCAGGTTCCAGATTTCAAGGTATCTTTCATTTTCACCGCCAGGGAACAATTCCGGGTCATCTGGATCGTTTCCGTATTTTTCACCGCGGTCATAAAAGATTTCCGTATTCGGTCCGCTGGGGCCTTCACCGATATCCCAGAAATTTTCCTCCAGGCGGATAATCCGATTTTCCGGCAATCCCACTTCTTCATGCCAGAGCCTGAATGCTTCATCGTCTTCCGGGTGGATCGTAACGGAAAGTTTCTCAGTATCGAAAGCCATCCACTTTTCATCAGTCAAAAATTCCCAAGCCCATTCGATTGCTTCTTTCTTGAAATAGTCGCCGATTGAAAAATTGCCGAGCATTTCAAAAAATGTATGGTGGCGGGCCGTCTTTCCGACATTTTCAATATCATTTGTCCTGATTGACTTCTGCGCATTGCAAATCCTTGGGTTTTCAGGCACGACCCGTCCGTCAAAATATTTTTTCAATGTGGCAACTCCGCTGTTGATCCAGAGCAGGGAAGCATCATCCTGCGGGACAAGCGAGCGGCTCGGTTCGACAGCGTGGCCTTTTTCTTTGAAGAAATCCAGGAACATCTGGCGGATTTCAGCTGAACTGAATGGTTTCATTTTTCACCCTCCAAAAATTTTTATGTAATTTTGCGCATACAAAAAACCCTCAATCCCTTGCAGGGACGAGAGTTCGCTCGCGGTACCACCCTGATTACGGGTGCAGTGCACCCATCACCTCAATCAGCCTTAACGCGGCAGCACGGCAGGTTTTGGCCTGCGCTCGGGATTAGCGTTCTGCCGCTCTTCATCAGGGATTCTTCCAGCCAGGGAATCCTTCTCTGTTTGATGGGCTGCGGCATACTCGATCCGTCATCAGTTTCACACTATCACTTATTTATGCCGATATTATAGACATGCCGGCCGTTATTTGTCAATGTTCAAGTCATTCCGTTTTCATTTCGCCTTTTTGCCGCAAAGTGCCCGTGAACGTGCAGAACAGCTGTTTTCAAAACGGCAAAAGCCGGGACAGCAAGAATCAACCCGGTGATTCCGGCGATTTGCTCGCCCAGCAGGAGCGCAAACATGATTGCAGCCGGATGAATGTGCAATGTTTTTCCCACAATGAGCGGAGACAGGAGATTGCCCTCCAGCATCTGCAAGATGAAAATGATCACGATCACGATGATAACCATTTTGACTGAAATGGTGAGGGCAATGATCACAGCCGGCAGCGCTCCGATGACAGGCCCGAAATATGGAATGATATTGGTGATGCCGATAATGAAAGCGAGCAAAAGCGGGTAAGGCATTCCGGCCGCCCAAAGCCCGGCAAATGCGAAAACACCGATGAAAAGGCAAACGAGCAGCTGGCCGCGAATATAATTTCCGAGTGTTTTATCGGCATCGCGCAAAAATTTGATTAGCGGGGGCCGCCAGCGGCGCGGCGTGATATACCATGCCGCCCGGTTGATTTTTTTATAATCCTTCAAAAAATAAAACGCGATAAACGGGATGAGAGCGATGAGGATTAAATTATTCACGATGCTCCTGAGCGATAAGAGGACGCCTTCAATTGTGCTGCTTATATTTTCCTCGATGGCAGCCAGCAGCTGCTCAAACCGGTCATGCACCCCTTCAGGAAGGTCGGCAGTACTCTCGTAAAACAGCCGGATCCACTCCCTGTATACATTGATGAGATCCGGGAGTTTTTCAGCCAGCTCCCTCAGCTGCCGCAGAATAACCGGGAACCCGTTATACACCGCCCAGCCGATGCCGCCAAAAAACAGCAGATAGATAAACAGGACGGCAAGACTGCGCGGCACTCCCAGCCCGTGGATTCTTTCAATGAATGGATGAAGCAAATAGGCGATGAAAGCCGCAATGAAAAAAGGCAGCAGCACACTGCTGAAAACGGTGAGAAGCGGCTTCCACACCGGTGAGAGCTTCCAGAGAATAAACAGGCATAAAAAGCTCAGCAAGACGATTGCCAGCCTGTATAAAAGAGGTACAGCTGTTTCCCTGTTCACAATTGATCCCCCCTCTGCCTAGTGTTTTCTTAGAGAAGGGATTCTATTACAAGACAGGCTGCATCCTTAGCTTAAAACAGTCTCTTTTATACTTGTATCGTCACCTTTTCCTGCTCTGCCCTGAACCTTTTCACAAAACGGAAAGAACCGCATGCATTCAAGCATGCGGTTCCGGAAAAAATCAGTAAATGGATCTGGCCAGCCGCTTCCGGAATCTTTTTACCGGACGGGATGACATCATGTTTGCCATTCTGTTTCCGCGTCCGTCCTCAGCCATCATGCGATAAGCCGCTGCACCGAGACCCATGGCAGCGATTGATCCGATCATTTTGCCCATGCCGCTCACCACCTGCAGGAAATTACATTTCTAGTCGTGTTTGTTCTTCAGTAAACAAGTCATCAAGCGAGCTCAAACTTCCGTCTTCTTCAACCTGGTGCAAAGAGAAACGGCCTTTGACAATCGACAGTTCGACAAAACAGTTCCAGCAATAATACTGATTTGCGCCTATTTTACCCAGATCTTTGCAATTACAATTTGGACATTGCATAACAGGGGCCTCCCAGGATTAAGAATTCAAGCGGACGATAAGAGCTTCTTCACCGATCTCTGCCGGGAAATCCGTGAAATACACATCGCGGCCTTCTGCAAGATCAGTAAAAAATCCGTTCGTCACTTCATACCCTAGAAGTATCCCCCTATTTTCATGGAAATATACATTTTCCAGCAATCCCAATTCCTCGCCGCCTTCTGTCAGAACGGGTTTCCCGACCAGTTCTGAAACATTCAGGGCATCCCGGTATCCATTTCTTTGCAGAGCGTTCTCTCTATTGATAAATACAGTATCGGGACCGATTACCTGGATGTCCGGAAACGTAATGAGCACTCCATTCCGGAATAATCGTCCGGTTCTGCATTCAAGTCCGGCGATGCTTCCGTCTTTATACAGGCGCAAATCCTTAACAGTGCCGATTTTTTTGCCGGAGCTGCGACTGTGTACCGCCGCTTCCCTTACCTCAAGAAATGTCCGCAAAGATAACGCCGCCTTTCCGAACATTTATATTGTGCTGCTAATCGAGAAAGTCATACGGCGTTAAATTTTCCATGTCCTCATCCGGTTCAAGCTCCAGTTCAAGGTCATCCTCCGTACGGGGTATTGAACCATCCTGCAGCACTCCGTCTTCCTGAATGGAAGCGGGTCCGAGCACCTCAGCCAGCTTTTCTGTGAGTGTTGTCTGCCTCAAATTGTCATTCGTCCGATTGACAGCCGTCTCGATTGCTGACTGTTCACCACACAGGAGTAAAAACTGTTTGCTCCTCGTGATACCGGTATAAATCAAGTTGCGCCTCAACATACGGTAATATCCCTGGACGATCGGCATGATGACAATCGGAAATTCGCTTCCCTGCGCTTTATGAATCGAGCAGCAGTAGGCATGTGTCAGCTGGTTCAGGTCCTGGCGGCTGTAAGTGACTTCGATGCCATCAAACGATACGACAAGCTGATCTTCTTTCTCAGTATTCTCCCTTGCGTAAAAAATCGCAACAATTTCGCCGATATCGCCATTGAACACCTGTTTTTCCGGCTGATTAACCAATTGCAGCACTTTATCGCCGACCCTGTATGCAAGGTCGCCAACTGTTATTTCCCTTGTTGTTTCTTTCTTCGGATTGAATAATTTCTGCAGCATGAGATTCAGCCGCTCAATACCGGCAGGTCCTTTATACATTGGGGCGAGCACCTGGATATCCCTCGGAGCATATCCCTTCTTGACTGCATTTGCGCTGATCTGTTCCACAATATCCAGCACCTGGTTTGCCCTGCATGGAAAAAAGCGCCGGTCGTTCTGAGGAGCAGCCAGGTTTTCCGGAAGGGTGCCGTTTTTGATGCTGTGTGCAAGCTCGATGATCGAGGATCCTTCCTCCTGGCGGTAAATATCTGTCAGCTTCACTGTCGGTACAGACCCTGATTTGAGAAGGTCCTTCAGCACCTGGCCAGGGCCGACTGAAGGAAGCTGGTCTTCATCGCCGACAAGAATAACCTGCATTTTTTCCGGCACCGATTTAAACAGCTGATTGGCCAGCCACACATCGACCATTGACACTTCATCAATGATCAGCAGCCGGCCTTCCATCATGTTCTCTTCATCATGATCAAAGCCGTCGTTTCCGTTCCAGCCAAGAAGGCGGTGGATGGTGACCGCCGGCAAGCCTGTCGCCTCGCTCATCCGTTTGGCGGCCCGGCCTGTCGGGGCGGCAAGCAATACCGGAAAAGGCTCTGATTTGTTCATATAATCTTTCGGTTCGAGCGATAGGCCGTGCAATTCGGCAAAAACTTCGACAATCCCTTTCGTAACCGTCGTTTTACCTGTACCAGGCCCTCCGGTCAAAATCATCATCGGGGAAGAAAGTGCTTTCTGGATCGCTTCTTTTTGTGTCGGTGCAAATTCCACTTCTTCCCGTTCCTCAAGCTCGCCCAATTCCTTAAGAAATTCCGCTTCAGGAAACTGATCGGCAAATTCGGATTGGGTCAGGATACGGTGTATGTTCGTGACCAGGCCTTTTTCCGCAAAGAATAAAGAAGGCAGATAAACTCTGCCGTCTTCAAGAACCAGCTTTTCCATAGAAGACAATGCTTCAATTTCGGCAGCTACTTCTCCCTCGCTTACCGCCTCATTTTCATATTCGTCATTCGTAAGGAGGCTGCTTGCGCTTGCAAGGAGGGCATCTTTTTTCAAGTAGACGTGCCCCTCCTGCATCGATTGCTGATCGAGCAAATACAGGATACCGGCCTTAATGCGGTCTGGATGATTTCCCTTCAGGCCAAAAGCACGGCCCAGTTCATCTGCTCTGGCAAATCCGATTCCCTCTATATCTTCGATCAGCTTATAAGGGTTGCTTTCAAGCACTTCAAGCGTTTCATCAAGATAGGCCTGGTATATTTTCATGGAAAGCTGCGGCCCGAATCCATACTGTGACAGGGCGATCATAACTTGTTCCATCCCTTCGTTTTCCTGAAGTGTACGGCTAATCGTTTCAGCTTTTTCTTCAGGCAGGCGCGGGACGTTCTCCAGGACCGCTGAGTTTTCGAGTATTTGGGAAATCGCTGTCTCACCCAGTGTCTCAACAATATTTTCAGCCGTCTTTTTACCGATGCCTTTGAACAGGTCACTTGATAAGTACTGGATGATGCCTTCCTTTGATTGCGGAAGCTCCTTCCGGTAATGATCGGTATGGTACTGCAAGCCGAACTTCGGATGTTCTTTGAAGTTGCCGAAAAACGTATACATTTCTTCTTCGTGGAGCCGGGGGAAATTGCCGGTGACAACAACTTCTTTTTCATCATAATTTTCGTTTGTCTCTTTTATTCGAATACGGGCAACGGAGTATAGATTCTGCTCATTGTGGAAAATCATCACAATGAGTTTACCTTTTATATATTTTTTCTCCTCATCAAAAAGATCCATTCGTTTCTGTTCTTTCATCGTCCTCCGCTCCCCCTTCCATATATCCTTATGGCCGACCGTCATCTTTATCATTGAGCATTTCTTCCACTTTGCTCCTCGCGTTGGCTGCAAGTAAATGATCAGGCTGGATCTTGAGCGCTCTGTTGAAGAGCTCCAGCGCTTCATATGGTTTTTCTTCATACAGCCGCGCCACACCGAGATTGAAACATGCATCCGGATGGGACTCATCCAGTTCGAGCACTTTTTCGAACTGTGCCGCAGCCTCGTCAATCGATTCCATGCCGGCGAGCGCCATTCCGTATTGGAAACGTGCTTCTGCATCATCACCATTCAATTCAACTGCCCGCTGGAAACGCGGCAAAGCGTGCCGCACTTGCTCTAACTGGAGAAAAGCCATTCCTGACATGAAGTAAACATCCGCTTCGTACAGCCCTTTTTCCAGAGCCTTATCATACATATCCCCGGCGTCTTTGAATTGGTCCAGATTATAAAATGCGTTCCCGGCGCCATAGTAGGCGGCGGCACTGTTTTCATCCAGCTCGATTGCTTTTTCGAAGAAAGCAATCGACCTGGTCAGTTCTCCGGCACTTGCAAGCAGATTGCCGAGATTAATATAAGCAACCGGCTCATCCGGCTGTTCTTCAATCGCTTCGTTAAAAGCTTTGATTGCCTCCTCGAACTTCTCTTGTTTCATATAGTGAATGCCTAATTCATTTTTATCCATAATATCTCATCTCCTATCACACTCCACATTGCAACTGAGAGTTTTCCATTATGTAACATCGGCGGCACTTGGCTGCAAGGCGTCCATTCTATGCAAAGCAAAGCTCGGCTAAAGTCAATGTTGAAAAACCGGCCGTCAAACCCGCTCGATTTCACCTTATACGCCTGCTTTTTGAAACTGTTTTCTTTATAGGAAAAAAGCCGACTCCTGGCTGCTCCATTTATCAAGGAGGCAGGCTGATGTGTGAGAGCCTGAATTCCACTTGATGAATTGAAAAGAGCGGTACCTTTAGAGTCAGCTTCTTTTACACATATGTCAGCTGTTTGCCGTCTTTGTATACATCATCGATCGTTCCTCCGCCGAGGCAAACCTCGCCGTCATAAAAGACGACAGCCTGTCCCGGTGTAATTGCACGCTGGGGTTCTTTGAACTTGACAACTGCCGTGCCATCTTCTTCCTGCAAGACGGTCACTTCCCTGTCAGGCTGCCTGTAGCGGAATTTGGCAGTGCATGTGAAGCTTTCTGGCGGTTTCCGGCTGCTTACCCAGTTGACATCCGAAGCTGTAAGTTCATGGGAATAAAGCAGATCGTTATGGAATCCCTGGCCGACATACAGAATATTTTCGGACAGGTTTTTCCCGACGACAAACCATGGTTCACCATCACCGCCGATTCCAAGACCGTGCCGCTGCCCGATCGTGTAATACATCAACCCGTCATGCCTGCCTTTCACTTCGCCTTCGATTGTTTGCATTTTTCCCGGCTGGGCAGGCAGGAACTCACTCAGGAATTCTTTGAAGTTCCGTTCGCCGATAAAGCAGATGCCCGTGCTGTCTTTTTTCTTCGCTGTAGCAAGCCCTCTGTCTTCGGCAATGGCGCGCACCTCTTTTTTGTCGAGATGTCCGAGCGGAAACAGCACTCTCGATAGCTGCTCCTGGGAAAGCTGGTTCAAAAAGTACGTCTGGTCCTTATTGGAGTCTACTCCCCTCAGCATCTTCACTTCTTCGCCGCTGTGGTCTACTTGTGCGTAATGCCCGGTAGCCACATAATCGGCGCCAAGTGAGAGGGCGTGGTCCAAAAAGGCCTTGAACTTGATCTCCTTATTGCACATGACATCCGGGTTCGGAGTGCGCCCGGCTTTATATTCATCAAGGAAGTATTGGAATACTTTATCCCAGTATTGTTTTTCAAAGTTCACCGCGTAATATGGAATGCCGATTTGATTTGCGACTTTAATGACATCATCATAATCCTGTGTAGCGGTACATACGCCGTTTTCATCGGTATCATCCCAATTTTTCATGAAAATGCCGATGACTTCATACCCCTGTTCCTTCAAAAGGAGGGCAGTCACGGAAGAATCCACTCCGCCTGACATGCCGACAACGACACGGGTGTCTTCAGGACGCTTGTTCATCATTGTTGCCACCTCCCGATATATCAATTATTGTAGCTTATTTTACAAGCCGTTTCACGATTTTCGCAGTTTCCCGGGCAGCTTTATCAATTTGCTCAATCGTATTGCCGTAACCGAAGCTGAACCTGATCGACGCTTTGGCCTGCTCCGATTCCTTCCCAAACATGGCGCTCAGCACATGTGAAGGGTCGACGGTCCCTGCTGTGCAGGCTGAACCGCTCGATGCAGCTATGCCCGACAGATCGAGATTCACCAGCATTGACTCAAGCGGGATGCCCGGAAAATAAACATTAAATATATGCGGCAGCACTTGGTGTTTGCTGCCGTTTATCTCAAACTTGATATTTTCTTCTGTAAAAATATCTGTCATCCGCTTTTTGAATTGCCCATACGTTTGGGCCGAGTTTTCTTTGTTTGAGGCCAAACGTTTCACTGCAGCCTGGAAACCGGCGATCGCCGTCGTATTTTCTGTGCCGGCGCGGCGTTTCTTTTCCTGTTCCCCGCCGAAAAGGGCGGGCGCAAGACTGGCTTTTGTGCGCTTGTATAAAAAGCCGATTCCTTTCGGGCCGTTTATTTTGTGCCCGGAAACCGATAATAGATCCACTTTCAGCCGATCGACATCGATTTCTTCATACCCGAATGCCTGAACTGCATCGGTATGGAACAAAACATCAGTCCCCTCTAAAAACTCACCGATTTCACGGATTGGCTGCATCGTTCCAACCTCATTGTTCCCGTACATGACCGTAACTAAAATGGTGCTGTCCGTAACAGCTTCTTGCAAATCCTGGAGGGAAACGATCCCATTCGTGTCAACAGGCAAATAGGTAACGCTGAATCCCCGTTTTTCGAGTTCCTTGCAAGTATTCAAAACAGCATGATGCTCGATAGCGGTCGTAATGATATGATTCCCTTTATGGGAATTTGCTTGCGCTGCTCCTAAAATGCCAAGATTATCCGCCTCCGTGCCGCCGCTTGTAAAAATAACCTCATCCTCTTTGGCACCAATTGCAGATGCCATCGTCCGCCTCGCTTTATCAACCAGCCTTCTTGCTTCACGGCCAAAAGAGTGGATGCTTGATGGATTGCCGAAACTTTCTGTGAAAAAAGGGAGCATCGCTTCCACCACTTCAGGATGAACCGGCGTTGTGGCGGCATGGTCCAGATAAATGCGTTCCATTTTTAAATCACCTGCTTTATCTTCAGTAATTCCGCACAGCTTTACAGGGCTGGCCTCCAGGAACAAAGGGCAATCGCCTGTTCCCCGATCAAATGTAAAACATATATGCGTCCTGTTCCTGATCATCTTCGTATGTGATCAGGTCTTCCAGGGTCGTATTATCCAATACGTCTTTCACCGCATCACGGATCTTGATCCATAAATTCCGTTTAGCCGGTTCTTCATCATCCATGACCTCAACCGGGCTGATCGGGCCTTCAAGGATGCGGATAATATCACCTGCTGTGATTTGATCAGGTGCTTTAGCCAGCTTATAGCCTCCGTATGCCCCGCGGATGCTTTTGACAAGCCCGGCATTCCGGAGCGGCGGCACCAGCTGTTCCAGGTAATGATCAGACAGGTTATGCTGTTCCGCTATCGTCTTGAGCGAAACAGGCCCCTCACCGTACTTTCTGGCGAGTGCCATCATAATCGTCAGGCCGTACCGCCCCTTCGTGGAAATTTTCATCATCCTTCCCCCGTTCCAATACAAATTTCAGCAATTCCCGTGACTGCGGAAGTGAAAAGCCGACAATCGGCCCCAGCAAAAACGCGATCAATACTGTTCCCGCACCCACCGGCCCCCCCAGCATCAAGCCAAGGATCAGCACAGCGACTTCCATGCCGTTTCGGACCCAGGACATATTCCAGCCTGTTTTTTCGGAAACGACCAGCATCAAGCTGTCGCGCGGCCCCGCTCCAAGGTCGGCTGAAACATAAATGCCGATACCATAGCCCAGAACGACCGTACCGGCGATAAAGATCGCAATCTGGCCCGGCAAAGTTGCAGGCTCAGTCAATATAAAATTGAATAAGTCTATAAAAATTCCGATCAGCAGCATATTTAATATCGTACCCGCCTGAGGAATCGACCGCTGCGCGATCGACACAGAAGCGATAATGACAAGACCGGAAATAATAGCCCAGCTGCCGATGGTCAGGCCGAGCTGCAAAAACAGGCCATAGTGGAAAACATCCCACGGCCCGATCCCGAGGTTTTTTGCCTGGATTGTCATCGAGATGCCAAGGGCAAGCACGATCAGTCCGACTGTAAAAAACGTCCAGCGGACAACCTTTTCTTTTGGTGTCATTCTGTTATTTTTCAATTTCCCCCCACCTCCCGGCATCTTACTAAATATTGTTGGCTTCTTAAAAGCTTAATGTTGAAAATAAAGCGCCGCCAGATCCTCGACAGCTCTTGCCTCCGCGGAGTCTCGGTTGGATTGCAGCAAACGCAGGACTGACCCTGATACACGGTCATTCTACCGACTAAATCAACCCAAAAATTCAATTCACCTTAGTATTGTTTAAAAATGATTGCAAAAAAGCCCTGTGTTAAACGAGGCATGCGTGACAGAGCTATAGATGTTATCCTCTTTTAGGCTTCAGTTATTATAGCACAAAATAGCCTATCCTTGCATTCCGGACTCTCGAGTTGTATTCTTCAAATGATGAAAGAAAGGACGGTATGTTCGATGGATTTATTTGATTTCAATGCAGACGATGATACACAAATCAGGGGACCGCTTGCCAGCCGCATGCGGCCGCGGACGCTTGATGAGTTTGTCGGGCAGGAGCATATCATCGGTGAAGGGAAGCTTTTGCGGAGGGCTGTGCAGGCAGACCAGCTGACGCCGATGATTTTTTTCGGTCCTCCCGGTACAGGCAAAACGACCCTGGCCCGGATTATCGCAAATAGCACGGCAGCTTATTTTGAACAATTAAATGCGGTGACGTCAGGAATCAAAGATATAAGGGAAGTGACGGACCGGGCTAAAGAGCGGCTTACGATGGAAAGCCGGAAAACCATTTTGTTCATCGATGAAATTCATCGGTTCAACAAGGGGCAGCAGGATGCGCTCCTCCCGTTTGTTGAAGACGGGACGGTCATTTTGATCGGGGCAACTACCGAGAGCCCGATGTTCGAAATCAACCCTGCGCTGTTATCCAGATCGCGGCTTTTCCGATTCGAGCCGCTTACCGATGACCATATAAGGGCGGCGATCAAGAAAGCGCTGGCCGACAAAGAACGGGGTTTTGGCGAGTACGATATCGGGTTTGACAGCGAGGCGATGGATCATATTGTGAATATCGCCAATGGTGATGCCCGCACGGCGCTGGCGGCTGTGGAGCTCGCCGTAGTCACTACGGATAAAAATAAAGACGGCGTCATCCATATCACTCTGCCGATAGCGGAAGAGTCGATCCAGCAGCGCGTCCTCCGTTATGACAAAAATGGTGATAACCATTATGATACGATTTCCGCATTCATAAAAAGCATCAGGGGATCAGATCCGGATGCCGCCCTGTACTGGCTTGCGAAGATGATTTATGCCGGCGAAGATCCGCGGTTCATAGCAAGGCGGCTCTATGTCCATGCCGCTGAAGACGTTGGGCTCGCCGATCCAAACGCCCTGCTGGTTGCACAGGCAGCCGCTTACGCCGTCGACTTCATCGGAATGCCGGAAGCGAGGATTCCGCTTGCCGAAGCGGTTCTGTATCTCGCAACGGCCCCGAAAAGCAACGCTGTCATAAAAGGGATCGACAGTGCCCTCAAAGCTGTTGAAACAGAAAAGGCAAGCAGCGTCCCAACCCATTTGCGGGATGCCCATTATAAAGGGTCGTCCCGGCTCGGACACGGAGAAGGCTATAAATATCCGCATAACTATCCTGATGGGTATGTCCCGCAGCAGTATTTGCCGGATCACTTGAAAAATAAAACATTTTATGAACCTGTGCAAAGAGGGTTCGAAAAAAACATCAGCAAGCGCCTGGAATACTTTAAAGAGCGGTCGGAAAAAGAAGGCAAGCGAGAGAAATAGCATTGAGAATGAGTATGGATTATATAGGTTTTATGTTCGGTTTTCGATTAGGCACGGGAAAAGGGTTTCCGTGTCTATTTTTTTCGTTCTGTTTAGGTATAGGGACTGGGTTTTGGTTTTGGTTTTGGTTTTGGTTGGATGACCGATGTTTAGAGGGCGAAATAAGAATTCATTGTCGGAAGGACAAGATTTGGGGTGCCGTGTTTTCGGTTTGCCGCTGGTTATGGGCACTGAATTGGGATTCAGTGCCTGTATTTCCGGCTGACCCTTTCATTATCCGCACTGAATAGAGATTCAGTGCCTGTATTTCCGGCTGCCCTTTCGTTATCCGCACTGAATAGAGATTCAGTGCCTGTATTTCCGGCTGCCCTTTCGTTATCCGCACTGAATAGAGATTCAGTGCCTGTATTTCCGGCTGCCCCTTTCGTTATCCGCACTGAATTGGCATTCAGTGCCTGTATTTTCAGCTGACCGCTTATTATTGGCACTGAATGGTAACTCACCACCTTCATCATTGTCTTGCCGTTTCATTATAGGCAGAATAAAGTTCAGTACCTTGATTTTCAGCCACCCCCTCAGTATAGGCATTGAATTATATTCAGTACTCTGAGTTTCAGCTAAACCATCAGTATAGGCAATGAATAAGTTTCGGTTCCAGTACCATAAGCTTGCCGCTCAGTACTGGCACTGAACGATATTCCCTCCAATATTTCCGGCTCGCCGTTCAGCATCAAAAAAAGCAGGCATCTGATAACAAAAAGAAAGCCGCTGCCTCACACCGGAACAGCGGCTCCCTTTTTCAATTAATCAACGCGGTCGATTTCAAACTCCTTCAAAAGTTCCCTTATGACATAGCTTGCCATAATAAGGCCTGCGGCAGATGGGACAAAAGCGTTCGAGGATGGGGGGTGTTCCGCCTTTCTCGTGGCAGGGTCCTCAGGAGCGACTTCTTTGCGGACATCCTCACGGATCTTTATCGGTCTTTCATCCGAATAAACGACAGTTACACCTTTTTTGATGCCGTCTTTACGGAGTTTCGTGCGAATGACTTTCGCTACCGGATCATAACTCGTATCACTGATGTCCGCTATTTTGAACCGGGTCGGATCGAGCTTGTTTGCCGCCCCCATGCTAGAAATGAGCGGAACATTGCGGTTCCGGCATTCCTTGATCAAATGGATTTTATAAGAAATCGTGTCCGAGGCATCAATGATATAGTCGATTTCATATTCAAAAAGCTTTTCATAGGTTTCGTCGGTATAAAACATTTGCAATTCAATGACATCGCATTCCGGATTGATATCATGGATCCGTTCTGCCATTACTTCCACTTTCGGGCGTCCCACTGTCGATAAAAGAGCGTGAATCTGGCGGTTGACATTCGTAATATCAATATCATCCTTGTCGATCAGGATCAAGCGCCCGACACCGCTCCTGGCAAGGGCTTCGGCGGAAAACGAACCGACGCCGCCGATTCCGAGAACTGCTACCGTGGATCCCTTCAATTTATTGAGGCCTTGCTCACCGAAAGCCAGTTCATTCCGTGAAAACTGATGAAGCATTCCGTTCCCTCCCGTTATTTCTATGTAGCCGTTTAACTTATCCTTCCCCCCTTTTAGAAGGAAAAAACGTTCCTTTCCGGGCAGATTCTTTACATTTCAGTTATCGGGCAAAATAAAAACCCTGAGGGTGGACCCCTCAGGGAAATTTTTGGTTACACGGTAAAGTCCCAACTGTGCCGTCATGTAACCCATTGTATTGAACCCGCTCCTGGCAGGTGGGTGTCCTGTTCCAGATTTTGTACGTCCTCTTTTTAGAGAGGCATGTACGCTGTCTGAAAACGGCGGACTCCCGTATACGTAAATGTTCGGTCAATACGTGTTGGGCCTGATAACGAACACCTCAGGACTTTGTGTAATGAAATAATAGCATACTGCTACATTCTTTTCAACCCTGTTCAGGCTTAGAAGTTGGGTTAATTTTCAAATGAAGTTCATCAAGCTGGGCCTGGCTGACTTCATTCGGAGCATCCGTCAGCAGATCGCTTGCACTCGCTGTCTTAGGAAACGCAATGGTATCACGAAGGTTGCTCCGTCCGGCCAATATCATGACAAGGCGGTCAAGACCGAGGGCAATGCCGCCATGCGGTGGCGTGCCATATTCAAAGGCTTCCATCAGAAAACCGAACTGTTCGCGTGCTTCTTCATCGCTGAATCCGAGCGTCCGGAACATTTTTTCCTGAAGGTCACGTTCATATATACGAAGAGATCCGCCTCCAAGTTCATATCCATTCAGTACGAGGTCATAGGCCTGCGCCCGTGCGTTTTCAGGCTCGGTATCAAGAATCGGGATATCTTCCCTGACCGGCATCGTGAATGGGTGGTGGGCCGCGAAATAACGTCCTTCGTCTTCATCATACTCGTACAGAGGCCAGTCTGTGACCCATAAGAAGTTAAGCGCTGATTCATCAATCAAACCAAGTTCTTTGCCCAGTTTGACCCGAAGTGCACCAAGACTGTCCGCTACGGTGTTTTTCTTATCAGCGACAAACAAAAGCAAGTCCCCTGCTTCAGCTCCGGTCACCGCTTTTATGCCGTCCTGCTCCTCTTCGCTGAAAAACTTTGCGATCGGCCCTTTCAGCCCTTCATCCTCCACTTTCAGCCAGGCGAGTCCTTTCGCTCCATAACGGTTGACAAATTCGGTAAGGCCGTCAATGTCTTTCCGGGAATAGGAGCCGGCCTGCCCTTTCACATTCAGCGCTTTCACCTGCCCGCCGCTTTCCACGGTGCTGTTGAACACTTTGAATCCGGATCCCTTAACTGTCTCTGACACGTTGATCAATTCCATTCCGAAACGGGTGTCGGGTTTGTCGGAGCCAAACCGCTCCATTGCTTCATTGTATGTCATGCGCGGGAACGGGCCTTTGATTTCTTCACCCTTTGCCTGTCTGACTACTTCAGCCATCATTTCTTCCATCATGGCAAGGAGGTCGTCTCTTTCCAGGAAAGATGTTTCAATATCAATCTGGGTGAATTCCGGCTGCCTGTCGGCTCGGAGGTCTTCATCCCGGAAACAGCGCGCAATCTGGTAATACCGCTCCACTCCTGAAACCATCAACAGCTGTTTGAAAAGCTGCGGGGATTGCGGAAGTGCGTAAAACTCCCCTTCATGCACCCTGCTTGGCACAAGATAGTCACGGGCACCTTCCGGCGTGCTTTTCGTTAAAATCGGTGTTTCCACATCCACAAAACCTTCTCCGTCAAGAAAGTCACGCACTGCCTTTGTTACACGGTGGCGGAGTTTCAGCGTTCCCATCATTTCCGGCCTCCGCAAATCAAGATAACGGTACTTCAAACGGACATCTTCAGCTACCTCTGTGCCGTCCTCAATTTGAAAGGGAGGTGTTTTGGCAGCATTCAGTATATTCATTTTTTGCGCTTTCACTTCGATTTTTCCTGTAGGAAGGTTCGGGTTTATTGTCCCTTCTTCCCGTTCGATGACAGTCCCCTCGATTTCAAGTACATATTCAGAACGGACTTTTTCCGCCAATTCCAGCGCTTGTTGTGAAACGTCAGGATTGAAGACAACCTGGACAATGCCGGAACGGTCGCGGAGATCGATGAAAATCAAGCCGCCCAGGTCACGGCGTTTCTGCACCCAGCCCTTCAGCTGCACTTTTTCACCTGTCTGCTGTTCTGTAAGCTCACCGCAACGATGCGTACGCTTCATCATTCTCTTCCATCCCCTTTGTTCAATAAGTAAGTGATCAGCCCCTCAAGAGCGACTTCTTCCTGTTCACCTGTTTCCATATCTTTCACATTGATTACGCCTTTTTGCAATTCATCTTCGCCGAGCACTGCCACATGGTGCGAATTCAGGCGGTTTGCCGCTTTAAACTGCGCTTTCGCTTTTTTGTCGAGATAATCTTTATCTGCTGTGAGTCCTGCTTTTCTGGCTTCATACAGCAGCGTTGCCGATCGGTCTTTCGCTTCATCCCCAAGTGCAACTATATATAAATCCAGTGACGGTTCTACAGGAAGTTCGACTCCTTCCGCTTCAAGCGCCATGAGCAGCCGTTCAATGCTGAGGGCAAACCCGATTCCGGACGTTTCAGGCCCGCCAATTTCATGAATGAGCCCGTTATAACGGCCACCGCCGCTCAACGTGGTGATGGCGCCAAATCCTTCGGCTTCGCTCATGATTTCAAAAGCGGTATGGTTATAATAATCCAGCCCTCTGACAAGGTTCGGATCCACTTCATAGCCGATCCCCATTTCATCAAGATACAGTTTCACCTTCTCAAAAAAGGCTTTTGATTCGTCATTCAAATACTCAAGGATGGAAGGCGCTCTCTCCATCAGTTCGTGATCCCTGTCTTTTTTGCAATCCAAAATCCGGAGCGGATTCTTTTCAAGCCTGACCTGGCAATCAGAACAAAACTCTTCGATCTGCGGTTTGAAGTGGCTGATGAGGGCTTCCCGATGCGCTTCCCTGCTTTCCCTGTCGCCAAGGCTGTTTAGCATCAGCTTCAAATGCTTCAAGCCGAGTTCCCGGTAAAAATCCATTGCCAGCGCAATGACTTCCGCATCGACTGCCGGGTCATCGCTCCCCATCGCTTCAATTCCGAATTGGACGAACTGGCGCATCCGCCCTGATTGGGGACGCTCATACCTGAACATCGGCCCGATATAGTAAAGCTTGACCGGCTGAGTTGCATTTCCGAACATTTTATGCTGGACATACGCCCTGACCGTAGAAGCCGTACCTTCCGGACGTAATGTGAGACTCCTGCCGCCCCTGTCCTCGAATGTATACATTTCCTTCTGGACGATATCGGTCGTTTCGCCGACGCCGCGCTGAAAAAGCTCAGTGTGTTCGAAAATTGGTGTTCTGATTTCATGATAATTGTAACGCCGGCAAATCTCTTTTGCTTTTTCTTCGATCAACTGCCAGGCTTCCACATCCCCCGGCAAGATATCCTGTGTTCCGCGTGGAATTTTAATCTCCATTTTCACTACCTCCTGGTTAATCCTCATTTTTTGTCCGTATGTATGGCGCCCATCAGGAAATTGCGGCAGATGAACTGAATTTATTTCACTGCAAGCTGAAGACCGTTATCCGAAAAGCGCTGTGTTCAATGCGGCAACCTCCTTTTGTTGAGAAACACGTTGATTGAGCGGATATGCAAGGCTCCTCCGGGCTGCTCCGCATTACATTCATGTGGTGAGCATTCTTCGAAGCCCATTCAACATCCTGGGGGAGCAGCAGGATAGGTGACCTAACAGCAGGAACAGCTAAGATAAGGCTCACCCCCGATCTGCGGCAAAGAAGATACCGCGATTGCGACTAAAGGGAACGCAAAAACGGCTTTTGTACTTGTCCCCTGGGTGAAAGCGGCTGCCTTCAGCCGAAATCTCAACTCCCCTTTATAAAACAGCAACAACGATTTCGAACAAAGCCTTCAGAACAAAA
>NZ_LWBL02000039.1 GCF_001644195.2 Bacillus marinisedimentorum
AGGGTGATCTTTCCTTCCGAAGGGGTCACCGCTTATGACGATAGCCGCTGGCGCCTGGAGCTGGATGACTCCCTTCTCGCTTTTTATCCACAACGCAACATTTTTATAATTTCCTTAACAGTAAAAAAACTCCCGTCCCTTCATTTTTCATGAAGGGACGGGAGTCAGCCCGCGGTTCCACCCTACTTAAAACACTCGTTCAGTGTTTTCACCTCATACAGTTAACGCCTGCCACGTCCATCTCCTACTAAGCGAACTTTTCAGAGCGGAACCTCGAAGGTGTTCGTTCACCGTGTCATCATAGAGCGATGCTTCCAGCCGATGGCATCGCCTCTCTGTCCATGTGTACTCACGGTTACTGTTCCCCGTCATTGGTTCTGGGTATTTAAATGTACCGAACTTTTCAAATGAAGAATTGTTTATAATCATACGGATGTTAAACCAGGTTGTCAAGACCCTTGAATCAGGAACGCATCATCTTTTCTTTCAATGCCCTGATATCTTTCAGGGAAAGACCGAATTCCTGAGCGAGTTCCATGCTTGAGGATGTTTCCTGCTTTTGCATGAAGTCATGAAAATCCACTCCGAAAAGCTGGCTGTTTCCGTTGTTCGCCGTTTCATTTTTCCGATTATATCTCATGATCGGCTCCCTTTCCAGTTGAAATGTTGTATTACGTTTCAGTCTTCCTGATTTCCCTGTTTTTTAATACCAGTTTTTAAAGGAATTTGTCAGGGATTACCGAATTACTGTAAAAAGAATGGTGAAATCAACCGAAATAATGACTAGAGAGGGGGCATGCTTTTTTGAAAATAATGAAATGGATAATAGCAGCTATCGTCATTCTGGCATTATTGCCT
Organism: Bacillus marinisedimentorum; assembly: GCF_001644195.2. Taxonomy (NCBI): domain Bacteria; kingdom Bacillati; phylum Bacillota; class Bacilli; order Caryophanales; family Bacillaceae; genus Bacillus; species Bacillus marinisedimentorum. The sequence goes on from NZ_LWBL02000039.1 coordinate 859, forward strand.
ACAGGTCCGGCACCTTCCGAAGCAGCGGGCGGAACAGCATCTGTCAACGTCAACACGCTGAATGTAAGGAAAGGTCCGGGCTTAAACCATGCGATCATTATGAAAATCCACAAAGGGGAATCCTATCAGGTTACTTCCGGAAACGGCGATTGGCTTGAGCTTTCCATCAACGGCAAGCGCGGCTGGGTCGCAGGATGGCTTGTAAACCGAAAGCAATCTCCGGCTGAAACATCCAGCCCTTCCAACAATGTGTCAAATAAGGCCATCGTATCCTCAAAAGTTGACGGTCTTCGGGTAAGGACAGGTCCGGGCCTCAACTTTCAAGTTATCGGTTCAATATCCCGCGGTCCCGCCTACAATGTGATCAAAAGAAGCGGCAGCTGGGTGATGATCGATTATTCCGGAAAAGAAGGCTGGGTTTACGGTTCATATCTTGCCGATGTAAAAAACCAGGAAGCTCCACAAGAGAATGCTTCAGATAAAGCTATTAATAAAGCGGTGGTCACAGCTGACATCCTTAATGTAAGAAGCGGGCCCTCGACTTCCCACTCAATCGTCGGAAAATTGAAATCCGGCAATGCGGTAGCCGTTCATGATGTGAAAAACGGCTGGTACAAAATAAAATTTGGTGATCTGCAGGGATGGATCGCCGGGACATATGCGAAAAAGGAACAATCAGGGAATGTTCCGGATCAGAGCAGCGAACCAGCAGCTATTTCTGGAAAAACAGCCGTCGTCACTGCATCTGCGTTAAATATTAGGGATACATATTCAACGCGCGGAAATATAATCGGTTCTGTCAGGCAGGGCGATAAAGTCACTGTCTTAAAAGAAACAAACAAGTGGGCATTCATCCAGTACGGCGAGAACAAACAGGGATGGGCAGCGGGCTGGTACTTAAAAGAAGTGAAAGAAGAGAACAGCCAGGTTGTAAACGGCCCGGCAGTAACCATCCTTCATAATGGAACTAATATCCGTAAAGGGCCAGGCACCTCACATGCAGTGGCCGCACGCGCTAATCAGGGTGACACGTTCCCCATCGTGAACAAACAAGGCGATTGGTATAAAATCAAGCTGGCAAACGGCGCCCATGCATACGTTGCCGGATGGATCGTCTCGGCTTCAGGTGACCTGCCAGACGTTGCCCGAAAAGGCAGCGGGCAATACCTGAAAAGTAAAACGATTGTCCTTGACCCGGGGCACGGCGGCCGCGACCCGGGTACCGCAGGAAGAAACGGCGCCATTGAGAAGCGCCTTACCCTGCAGACAGCCCAGATCCTCGCCCAGAAACTGAAGGCTGCCGGAGCCAATGTCATTCTGACCAGGACCGGTGATGGATATGTCTCCCTCGGTTACAGGGTCAGTGTTTCCCATTATCATAATGCGGATGCCTTTGTCAGCCTGCATTATGACAGTTCTGTTTACAGCAGCGCTCATGGAATCAGTTCCTACTATTTCAACAAAACAAAGGATTATCCGTTATCTGCTGCCGTTCAAGATGAATTAACGAAACAAACAGGCTTCAGAAGCCGCGGCGTCAAATACGGGAACTTCCAGGTGCTGCGGACAAACCGCCAGCCGGCGATGCTGGCTGAACTCGGATTTTTAAGCAATCCGAGCGAAGAGTTGTCCGTAATGGGCAGCACATTCCAGGACAGAGCAGCAACAGGACTCTATAACGGGCTTGCCCGGTTCTTCAGCAAATAAAAAAAGCTTGCACCTATTGTTGACGGATTTGAAAGTGAATACCATTTTTTGCGGACGAAATCTATTTGATTTCGTCCGATTTTTTTGCTTATTGATTTATTTAACAGACGGAATAGATCTGGTGAAGAAATAAGGGGCTGTATGTAACGGCCCAAAAAGGGATCAGTGAGAAACAGTGAAATGGAATGGCTTTTCAGAAACGGTCCGGAGCCAAGCAGGTCAGGCGCTGAAGTTTGCAGGGAAGATCCATAATCCCGCGGGTTGAAGGCCAAAACCGGAAAATAAATTCATTTGAAGTTTCGTAGCAGCACTGTTAAAGGACGGAATTACTGAGGATTCTCTTCATTTTATTAAAAAAGTCACCCATTTTTTAAAATACTCACCTGTTTCACGCCGGATAACCTTATTTCAGGCCATAACCGCGCCCTATCACACCGCAGCCGTAAGCGGAGCGGGGATTTTCACGCGGTATCCCTTGTTTTACACGCCAAACGCAGAGCATTTCACGCCAAATATCCCCCCTTTCACGCTATATAGCCCGGCTTTCGCGCCAGCGCGACCATTTCGCGCCGTACAGGCTGTCTTTCACGCCAGAACTCCCTGGTTTCAAGCATCCCTAAAATCCGGATCCGAATATGATGCCAAGGATTACGGGGAGTAAATCCATTATTGGTAAGTAACTGACTGCCGGCGCTCAACGTCCGCTCCGGACCGCGGTGAAAATGCACTGTTTTGAACGGCCTATTTCAAACATATTATTCAGCTAACCGGCGCATCAACGCAGTAAGCCTCATTAAAAGTTAAACGTCCAGGTTACTCGCCTGGACGTTTTTCAGGTGCTATTTTCCTTTTGGTTTCTAATTGGATTCACTGTTTGATCAGCGGGTGATTTTTTATGTGAATTAACGTTTTCTCTTGGTGCCGGCTCATTTTCATGTCGTGCTCATTTTATTTGCTTTCGACAATCAATGTTACCGGGCCATCATTTGTGAATGTCACATCCATCATTGCTCCGAATTCACCGGTTTCCACGTTGATGCCTTTTTTACGCAGCTCGTCATTGAAGTATTCATAGAGCGGATTGGCTTTTTCCGGTCTTGCCGCCTCCATGAAATTCGGGCGTCTGCCTTTCCTGCAGTCACCGTATAAAGTGAACTGGGAAATGGAAAGGACACTGCCGCCCACATCCAGCAGCGAATCATTCATTTTGCCGTCAGCATCCTCGAATATCCTCAAATTGGCTACTTTATCCGCCACGTACTCTGCGTCTCGCTCAGTATCATCGTGTGTGATACCGACGAGCAGCATAAGGCCATGCCCGATTTGACCGGTGATTCGCCCGCCTATTTCCACTTTTGCATGTTTAGCCCGCTGTACAACTGCCTTCATTATTATCCTGCACTCCTTTTCTAAGCTTTGTTTCAGTATAGGCTTCCATCTGGTTATCAAAATCCTTTTATCAGCTAGAAAATACAGCCCAAAATGCAATAAGCCGCTCTTTGAGCAGCTTATTGCATAATGCGCCGGACCGAATATACATCGGATATTTGCTTGATCCGTTCCACAACTTTATGAAGATGGTTTACGTTGTGTATCGATATGGAAATATTGATTGTCGCCATTTTATTCCGGTCAGACTTGCCTGTAACAGCTGTAATGTTCGTTTTTGTTTCATTGACAGCCTGCAATACTTCATTCAGGAGGCCGCGACGGTCATAGCCGCTGATTTCGATATCAACATTGTAGTGGAGGCTGTCTTGCGCACTTGCTTCCCAGTCCACCGGAAGGATGCGGTCTTTCGCATCATCCGCCAATACATTCGGACAATCCGACCGGTGTACTGAGACCCCTCTGCCTTTTGTAATATAGCCGACAATATCATCACCCGGTACCGGACTGCAGCATTTGGATAATCTGACAAGCATATTATCGACGCCTTTAACCCGGACACCGGCATCTTTTTTGCTTTTTGTCGCCGGTTTCCGCACTTCGGACAGTGCTGCTTCAATCGACTCTTCACTTTCTGCCCTCTTCTTGCGGATTTTATCAGTAAGCCTGGTCACAATCTGTGATGCTGTTATCCCGTTATAGCCGACAGCTGCGTACATGTCTTCCTCATTGGCGAAATTGAACTTCTCGGCAACCGCCTGGAGGTTTTCCGGCTTGAGCACTTCCTTCAGATTGAAGTCCTGGCTTTTTAACTCTTTTTCGACCATTTCCCGGCCTTTGGCGACATTTTCCTCACGCCGCTGCCGCTTGAAATACTGGCGGATTTTATTCTTCGCCTGGGAAGTCTGGGTAAGCTTGAGCCAGTCCTTGCTCGGTCCATACGAGTGTTTCGACGTCATGATTTCAACAATATCACCGGTTTTCAGGCGATAATCGAGCGTGACCATTTTCCCGTTCACTTTCGCGCCGATCGTTTTGTTGCCGATCTCGGTATGGATCCGGTATGCAAAATCAATCGGCACGGACCCGGCCGGCAGCTCGATAACGTCTCCTTTTGGCGTGAAAACGAACACCATGTCCGAGAACAGGTCAATCTTGAGCGATTCCATGAATTCTTCTGCATCCGTTTCATTTTGCCATTCAAGAATTTCGCGGAACCAGCTCAGCTTTTTATCAATTGGAGGCGTGTTTCCTTTTGTCTCCTGTCCTTCTTTATATGCCCAGTGCGCCGCGATGCCGTATTCAGCAACTTGATGCATATCAGGGGTGCGGATCTGCACTTCCAGCGGATCGCCTTTTGGCCCGATCACCGTCGTATGAAGGGATTGATACATATTAGGTTTCGGCATTGCGATATAATCTTTGAACCTTCCAGGCATCGGCTTCCAGCATGTATGGATGATGCCGAGCACCGCATAGCAATCTTTTATGCTTTTCACGATCACCCTTACCGCAAGAAGGTCATAAATCTCATTGAATTGCTTATTTTGCTTTACCATCTTGCGGTAAATGCTGTAAATATGTTTAGGCCGCCCCGACATTTCGGCCTGGATGTTCACGTCGTCAAGACGGTTGCGGATATCATGCATGACTTCCTCGATATATTCTTCGCGCTCGGCGCGCTTCTGTTTCATCAAATTGACGATACGGTAATATTGCTGTGGATTCAAATACCGAAGCGCCGTATCTTCGAGTTCCCATTTGATTGTCGAAATACCGAGACGGTGGGCAAGCGGTGAAAAGATTTCAATCGTCTCATTCGCGATCCTCCGCTGTTTCTCAGGCGGCAGATGCTTCAACGTCCTCATGTTGTGGAGGCGGTCGGCAAGCTTGATTAAAATAACGCGGATATCCTGTGCCATCGCCACAAACATTTTCCGGTGATTTTCGGCCTGCTGCGCCTCTTTTGATTTATATTTAATTTTACCAAGCTTCGTCACACCATCAACAAGCATGGCCACTTCTTCATTGAACGCTTCTTTTATATCATCAAGCGTGTAATCTGTATCTTCAACGACATCATGAAGAAACCCGGCTGCGATGGTTTCAGGATCAAGGTGTAAATCTACCAGGATGCCTGCAACCTGAATCGGATGGATAATGTACGGCTCGCCCGATTTCCGATATTGTTCAGTGTGGGCCTTTTCAGCGAATTTATAGGCTCTTTCCACAAAATCAATATCTTCGTCAGGCAAATATTCTTTTGCACGTTCGACCACTTGTTGAGCGGTAAGAATCTGATCAGTTGTCAATGATATCACCCTGGTATTAGTTATACTTTGATAGCAAGAATGCAGAAGGCGTGCGTTTGCGTCCGCAACTGGACAGTGTCGGCACCGTTTCAGCCTCTGCAAATAGATTGTTTTGTGCCCTTCTGAAAACCGCGGCCGGCAGTGCGGAGCTTAAAGCCGGCAAAACAGGTCTTTATTTAACTCATTATCACGAAAAGATCCGCGGTTGTAAAGAAAGAAGCAGAATTATGTCGAAACAATATTTCCCTTTGTCCATTCATTTATAAAATGAAGGAAGCACTCCGTATGATACTGAGCACTTCCTTATAAATACAGGTTCTTAATATTGTACGAGGGTTAAGATATCATAGCCTTTAAGCTTGTCCCTGCCATTCAAATAGGTCAATTCAATCAGGAAGGCGATTCCTGCCACTTCTCCGCCAAGCTGCTCTACGAGATTGATTGAGGCTTCAATCGTGCCCCCGGTTGCAAGCAGGTCATCCGTGATCAAAACGCGCTGTCCCGGTTTGATTGCATCTTTATGCATCGTAAGTACATCTTTGCCGTATTCAAGGCCGTAATCCACTTTGATCACTTCGCGCGGCAGTTTGCCTTCTTTCCTTACAGGCGCAAAACCGATACCCAGGGCATAGGAAACCGGGCAGCCGATGATGAATCCGCGCGCTTCCGGACCGACAATGACATCGACATTTTTTTCCTTTGCATACTCGACAATTTCATCTGTTGCAGCTTTATAAACTTCGCCCTTATCCATCAGGGTCGTAATATCCTTGAACTTGATCCCTTTCTTCGGATAATCCGGCACCACTGTGATATATTTCTTGTAATCCATTACTTTATGGCCTCCTCAACTTGTAACAACCGTTTATTGACTTGTTCAAACCACTGCCTTAATTGCTGGTAGGAAGAGTAATACAGATCCTGTTCGACTTCCAGGCGGGCCTGTTTCGTTTTATATGTTTCTGAACTGGTAATATCGCGTTTCTGCGGCTTATCAGTTATCGTGATTAGTCCATTCTCTATTGTAACAAATTCCAGTTCAAAAAACACTTTTGACATGAAGTTTATCGTTTCCCTCGACCATCCTTTGCGGCGGGAAAGTTCCGCCCCATATTTATTGAGATCGAACGTTTTTTGCTTAAGTAAAAATGCGTAAAACCATTTGAAATGCTCCCTTTTCGGTAAGGTGCTGAAAAAATGGTCATCCTGCTGGAGAAATACAGCATAAATCCGTTCAGGCATTCCCCCTGCCAGAAGTTTCTCGAGATTGCTGTAACCCGGCGGCAGATCAAGCAGTACAAGATGTTTATCGGCAAGGCTTTCCTTGTTTATCACGTTATCATCCCAGCCTTTATATAACGTGAAGCCCGTTTCTTCAAGTCCCAGCGCCGAAAATGTTTCCGGCTTGAACGCAACTATTGCTGCACGATCACGCTCAAGTGCTGAGAGCCGTTTTTTGACGTTACCGGCACCGCGCCAGTCAAACAGCTGCCAGGATTCAATCCCAAGATCACGGAGCATGAGCTGAGGTTTGCGGCGGCCGTTCCATTCATTGATTGAAAGCTCACCAACTGCGGACAGCTGAGCGGAAGGCGATATTTCATCAAATTTATCCCCGAAACCGAAGCCGATCACATCGAGTCCCTTACCTTCTTCAGGACCGATAAGCAGTTTGAGATGGTTCTGGCTGCTGCCGATGCGCCGGAGTTCTTTCACCCCGGATTCTTCAATGAGCACCCGAGGTTTAGGGTTTCCCATTCCAAATGGTGCAAGCTTTTTGATCTGTTCAATCAAATCAAGACTGATATCCTCAACAGAGCAGGCGACATCTATTTCCGTTTTCGGGATCATGTCTTTATCAGACAGCAGTGCGGAAGCCTGCTCATTGAGCCTGTCTCTCAATTTATCAATGTCGTTTGCGTTCAGCGTCATTCCAGCTGCCATAGGATGGCCCCCGAAATGGGGCAGGATGTCCCGGCACTTCGAAAGATTTTGGAACATATCAAAGCCGTCAATCGAACGGGCCGAACCTTTGGCGAGCCCTGTTTCCTCATCGATTGACAGGACAATGGCAGGCCGGTAATACCTGTCGACAAGCCGAGAAGCAACGATGCCGATAACACCAGCGTTCCAATTCGGCCTTGCAATGACAAGGACATCATTCGTATCAGGCGGGTACAGCCCCTCGACTTCAGCGATGGCCTCTTCAGTCATTGTGCTGACAAGCTGCTGGCGTTCTTTGTTGAGTTCATCTATTTCAGCCGCAAGTTCTTCAGCTTGTTCCGCTGTCTTTGCTGACAGCAAGTGGACGGCCGGATCAGCCTGTCCAAGCCGTCCTGCCGCATTGATACGCGGACCGACAGCAAAACCGACCGTTTCTTCATCTATTTTTCCGTCAACCCCGCTCACCTTCAAAAGAGCCTTAAGGCCGTGGTTGCGGGTATTGTTCATCAACTGGAGTCCTTTGACAGCTATCAGGCGGTTCTCATCCTTCAAAGGCACCAGATCCGCGATTGTGCCGATTGCCGAAATCTCCACCAGATGCTCAGGAAGGCTGCCAAGGAGCGCATGGGCTACTTTTAAAGCAACCCCTGCCCCTGCAAGCTGGTGAAAAGGATAAGATCCACCCGGGAGCTTTGGATGGATGATTGCAAGCGCCTCCGGCAGCTCAGGCTGCGGTTCGTGATGATCAGTAATGATCAAATCAAGCCCAAGTTCTTTAGCCGCCTTCGCTTCGTTGAGGGCTGAAATTCCCGTATCTACAGTAATGATCAGTGAATATCCCTTATCCCTCGCCTGCCTGAAAGCAGGTTCATTCGGCCCGTATCCTTCCGTGAAACGGTTCGGAATATAAAAATCGGCAACTGCACCAGACGATCGTAGTGCATCGAGCATGATGACAGTGCTGCTGACCCCATCAGCATCGTAATCACCGAATATGAGAATTTTTTCCCCGGCGCTGATTGCCTTATTGATCCGATCAATGGCTGTTTCCATGCCATCCATTAAAAAAGGGTCATGGAAATCCTGGCCCAGCGGATTCAAAAAGCGCCTGGCATGTTCGACTTCATTTATATCTCGGCTTATCAAAAGTGAAGCGGTTAGCGGAGAAATACGCAACTCATCCGCAAACTCTTCCGCTTTTGCCCCGTAAGCTTCATTCCGGATCTCCCAGCGGGTCCTCGGTTTCAACATTAAACCACCCCTTAACCCGTTCATTATACTAAAGGATTAATGGGGTGGCAATGCGGTTTTTAATCAACTTTTTGGGGCAGATGCTGAAATGCTTTCTCCCTTTCCATCTTCTTCATGCGTTTCCTCGGAACTCAGGGGACCACTCTTAGAACCTGCAATTTTTTCTTTTAACCTATTATTTTCTGATTCATATGATTTTGCCTTACGCTGCAGGCGATATACCCTTACAATGCCAATTGAACCGACCGCAAGTCCGCCTAATAGCGCCGAGCCGAGAATAACTAGAATGAGCGGCCAATCGGCTGTTCCGAATAAATAGTCGACTGTCACAGGCTCAACATTAATCACTGCGAACAATGCTACGATCAGTGCAAATACAAGGCTCATTATTAATGCCCATTGCCCTTTCATCATCTATCACGTCCTTCCTTATATATTCATCTTAAATTATACTACCCTTCTTTATGGAGACAAACTCTGTTTGGCCTTCCTGCAATACGAAAAAAAGTTCGCCGGCTGGCAAGCTCTCAAATAGGACAGAGGCACAGCTGCCCTTAACTATATTTTATAATTGGACGCTGCATCGAAACACTTCTTGCTGGCAATCTCCTGCACAGTAAAAATGCCGCAGCATATGCTGCGGCATTTTGCACTTTTTAGGATTCCGGATTAGGCTCAGATGTGAACTTTTGGCGTTCCAGCTGTTTCCCTTTCCAGACAAGCCATAGCTGTGAAGCAATAAAAAGAGAAGAATACGTACCTGCTGCCAGTCCAATCAACAGCGCAAAGGAGAAGTTCCGGATGGCTTCCCCGCCGAAAATCAAAAGCGCCGCCGCAGCGAATATCGTTGACAGCGTAGTATTAATGGATCGTCTTAATGTTTGCTGAAGACTCAGATTGACGACTTCGGCAAGGTCGTCATACGACTTGATTTTTTTGCGGTATTTAATGTTCTCCCTGATTCGATCAAAAGTGACAATCGTATCATTGATCGAGTAACCGACAATGGTCAATACAGCTGCAATGAAGGTGAGGTCGACTTCCATTTGCAGCAGGCTGAACAGCATGATGATAAAAAACGCATCATGGAGCAGTGCCACAATTGCTGCAAGCGCAAAAAAGATTTCGAATCGGATTGTCACATATAAAATAATCCCAACAGAAGCAATCATCACAGCGATGAACGCATTTCTGGCAAGCTCTTTTCCGACAGTCGGAGAAACGGTGCTGATATTCGGCTCCGCCCCGTAGAGATCATTAAAGTATGTTTTCACTTCTCCGATCTCTTCTTTCGACAGGACACCAATGAACCGGGCAACCCCTATTTCGCTGTTGTTTCCGGAAATGTTGACTTCCTTCAGTTCGTGATCAATCCCAACCTTTTCAAACTCGTTGCGCACCTGGTCTTCTGTCAGCTGCTTATCCGACAGGATCTCTACCCGGGTGCCGCTTTCAAAATCGATGCCAAGATTCAACCCCATGGTAAGCAATAAAATAATACCTGTAAGCACCATCAGTGAGGAAGCAATAAAAAATTTCTTGCGCTGTTTTACAAAGTCGATATTATACTTAGAGCTCACTGATTTCACTCTCCTTTACACCAAACCAGCGCGGTTTACGGTTTAGGAAACGGCTGTTCACCCACAGACCTAGTAATAACCGGGATCCATAAACGGCGGTAATGAAGCTTGTCAGTATGCTTATAATAAGCATAGTTGCAAAACCTTTGACAGAGCTTGTCCCATACATGAACAGAACTGCCGCTGCAAGTATTGTTGTAATGTTTGCATCAAGAATGGTGGACATCGACCGCCTGTTTCCTGCCCGGAAGGCGGACATAATCGATTTGCCTGATTTTATTTCTTCGCGGATGCGTTCATACGTAATAATGTTCGCATCAACCGCCATACCGACACCGAGAATGAGAGCTGCAATACCCGGCAAAGTCAGGACGGCATTCATCCAGTCAAAAATGACAAGGATTAAATAAATATATGCACTTAGGGTTACGACAGCGATAAGGCCAGGGAAACGGTAGGAGTAGATTATATACAGGAAAATCAACGCGACACCGATAAGGCCGGCAAAAATCGTTTTCTCCATAGCCTGTTCACCGAATTTCGCACCGACGGATGTGGAATAAATTTCATCCAGCTGGACAGGCAGCGAACCTGAATCAAGAAGTTCGGCGAGTTCTTTTGTTTCTTCAACCGTGAAGTTTCCGGTTATTTGGACGGTTGTTGTATTGAATACTTCTTTGACGCTGGCTGCCGACAAAAATTTCGGATTTTCTTTTTTGGCTTCTTCCTTATAGGAATCGCCCTCTTCATAATCAAGCCAGATCACCATCACATTATCCGGAGGCCCCATATTCAGGACTTGCTGTGTGACCTGCCTGAACTTATCGGCAGATTTCAACGTAAGGGCGACACTGGGCCTATTATTCTGATCAAAAGATGCGCTCGCCCCGCCTTCCTTCAAATCGGTGCCATCCATCAGCAGATTGTCGTTTACATCCCTGAATGACAGTTGGGCGGTCGTTCCCAGAATTTCGCGGGCTTTATTCTGATCCTCGACTCCGGCAAGCTGAATCCGGATGCGGTCCTCCCCTTCAATCTGGATACTCGGCTCGTTCACCCCAAGCACGTCAATCCGTTTATTAAGGGAACTTACCGTGCTGACAAGTGTCTCTCTGTCAACCTCCCCATCTCCGTCTGCGGGCTTCACTTCATAAAGGATTTCAAATCCGCCCTGCAAGTCGAGCCCAAGCTTGATATTCGACGTGACGGCCTGGATCGTCATGCTTATAGTTGCAGCGATAATCGCGACAATAATAAAAAACGCTGCAATGCGGCCTTTTTTCACCATGCTTCCCTCTTCCTCCTTGCTGTTTGGTCCCTGCAGCCGGTATGTATTAATTGGAGGCGCAGGTCACACCATTGCATGACCGGTTTGTCACCCAAACAAACCGAAATGACAAACCCGGTGCTCCCTATTTGCCGTTCTTCAAGGGACATACACTTCATATGCATGAAAAAGCGAACCGAAGCAAATTGCCCCCGGCACCACTTTCCCAGCAGGAACATGAATTCAATAACCAATAACGTTATTATGAAATAGTTCACTCAATGTGTCAATTTGTGTCATAACCATTCAATCCGAACATTCAGAGTCCTTTTAAACTTAATCCTTCTGTTCCAGCCGCCAATTCCGGCCCTTTATAGGCTTCAACGGTCATGAAGCTCATAAATTCTCCGATTTTCAAGCTATATACATCTGCTACAAGCTCATGCACCATTTTATCAGCGATGTTTTGTTTCCGCCATTTCTTTTTCAGCATGCACTCCCAGATTTCAGAAACTGTCACTTCATCGTATCCGTATAATTCGAATTCTTCCGCTTTGCTTTGCAGGACAGGTTCCAACTGTTTCCTCCAAAATGAAATGGGCTGAGAATCCATAATGTCCGCCTCCTGATTTTCAAAAAATTTCATTAAGATATCCTGAAATTTGTCTGCGAGTCTATCTTAATATGAATGTCAGTGTCATTCTACCCTGGCGTTATTCGGCCAGTTTTTAATCAGACTAGTCTTCCCTAGACTGGTAGTCAAGTCTCTTTCCGCACTCCCCTGGACGTGCCGCCCTCCCGGTTGCCGCTGTACGAGGCATTTCTTCGCAAAGGCTCAACAATTCACGTGCTCGGGGTTATACACTTGCAGGGTCTTTCCCTGCTCCTCTTCCCTTGCAGATAATCCCTGGCGATCGAAGGCGATACGGCCCGTTATAAACAACTTATGGTAAAAACAATAATTAGCTTTATCCTAGCCTGTCATTAAAAAATGATGTAAGAACCAAGTGCAATACCGATACCCGCAATAAGGACGCCAGCAACAATGGAGATCAATGCATACCTGAAGCGGATTGCGAAAAGGGACGCCGCGACACAGGCGCTATATGCTCCGGTTGTCGGCAGCGGGACCGCTGTGAAAAGGATAAGACCGATTGCACCGTATTTTTCGACGTTCGTGCTTTTTTTCATTGTGCGGTGGTACAGCCAGTCATACATTTTTTTATACCAGTCAAACCGCATCAGCCAGTCGCTGAGCGGCTGAAACAACAGCAGCAGCGGAATGATCGGCAGCAGATTGCCGATGATGGCTAGCGTGAACGACTTTACCAGAGAAAATTCGAACAACCCGTATGCGACGGGCAGCCCGCCGCGCAGCTCCAGAATCGGCATCGCAGAAATGACGACTACAACCAGCTCGGGAGGCAAAAAACTCAAATGCTCAACAAGATAATCTGTAATTTTTTCTTTCAAGAATCCAACACTCCTGTATGAAGTTTACCTTCAGTCTTTGATAGCCTGTCATGCTCGGCCCTTCCCCAAGCATATAGATAATTGTATAGGATAACTGATGTTTTGAGAAGAAGGCAGGGGAACAAATGACAAAACAAACGTTTTTGCAGGGGACAATTATTTTAATGGCCGCAGGCTTGATCACACGGCTGCTGGGATTTGTCAACCGGATTGTCGTAGCCCGGATTATGGGTGAAGAAGGGGTCGGCCTGTATATGATGGCGATTCCCACCTTGATTTTGACCATCACGCTTACCCAGTTCGGCTTGCCCGTTGCGATATCAAAGCTAGTGGCCGAAGCCGAAGCTCAAGGCGATGACAAAAAAATCAAAAGGATACTTGTCGTATCTCTCGCAATTACCGGTACGTTAAGTGTCATTTTTACAACTGGAATGATATTGCTGGCCCCGCTCCTGTCTAAAACACTTTTGACAGATTCAAGGACGTTGTTGCCGCTGCTCGCCATATCGCCTATCGTACCGATAGTAGCTTTGTCCGCTGTGTTGAGAGGTTATTTCCAGGGACGGCAAAACATGAAGCCAGGCGCATATTCAATGGTGATTGAACAGGTTGTGCGGATCACACTTGTCGCCGTGCTGGCAAAGATGTTTCTTCCTTACGGAGTTGAATATGCCGCTGCCGGAGCAATGGTGTCGGTAGTATTCGGCGAACTGGCTTCCCTGCTTTATATGCTGACAATGTTCAAATTGAAAAAGAGAATGAAAGTAAGGCGAAACTTTTTTAAAGAAATCAAGTCAAGCAAACCTACATTTGTTGATTTGATGGGCATTGCCATGCCGACAACTGGAAGCAGGCTTATTGGTTCGCTCTCTTTCTTTTTCGAGCCAATCATTGTTTCTCAAAGCCTTGCGATAGCGGGAGTTACTACCGCAGTAGCCACTCGGCAATACGGGGAACTGACCGGCTATGCATTACCGCTCATGTTCCTGCCGTCTTTCATCACTCATTCACTTGCTGTTTCGCTTGTGCCGGCAATCAGTGAAGCGGCGGCCAAAAACCAGCCTCATTTGATTGAACACCGTCTGCAGCAGGCATTGCGGCTTTCAATGGTGTCTGGCGGTTTGGCCATCGTTGTCCTTTATGTGTTTGCCGGTCCGCTCCTTGAAATGATGTACGGTTCTTCATCTGCAGTAGTGTTTATCAAAGTGATGGCCCCATTTTTCATCTTCTACTATTTTCAGGGGCCGCTGCAGGCGGCACTGCAGGCGCTCGACCTGGCCAGAGCAGCGATGGTGAACAGCCTGATCGGAAATGTTGTAAAACTGGCCGCGATTTTTGCACTTGCAACACGGCCCGAACTCGGGATTATGGGTGCCGCTCTGGCGATTGTCATCGGCACTTTGCTCGTCACACTGCTTCACTTCGCTACCATTATCAAGGCAATCGGATATACGGTTTATTTAAAAAACTATTTGAAAGTATTCGTAACCATCATTATCTCAGGAGGTGCCGGTTTTTTTTACATCGATCACTTCTTTCAGCTGTTTTCCAAAAATGCCTCCACCGTTATCGGGGTTACCGTTACCTGTCTTGTCTATTTGATGATGCTCATTTATTTTCAACTCATCAAACGGGATGAAGTCGCACCGATACCAGTGATCGGCAGAGGACTTGCCCGGCTGTTCAAAGAGTAGGGCACTTGTAGCTGCCGGCAGCAAAGAAACACTTGTGTTACAGCGCCGGGATACTAAAAAACGCGCCTGCAAGAACAAATGTGCAAGGCGCACGCTTAGCGGCGTACACATAAGCGGGGGGTACGGGTGGGGATCACCGCTTAGACGATAGCCGCTGGCGCCTGGAGCTGGACGATTCCCTTCTGGCTCTTTATCTACAATACTTGAATTTTATAAATTCCTTAACAAAAACAAAAATTCACTGGCTCATCAGCAAGTGAATTGAATTAGAAATTATTACACACCAAAATGTCCAGGTGGAAAATCTGGACGTTTTGGTTTTATTGGCTTATTCAATTAAGGCACCCTTTAACGGAATAAATAATTACTGAATATAATAGTTCCTATTCTCGAGCTTATCCGTTCCTTTCCGCTGCAGGCATTCGCTTTCACCACGGGCACAAGTGCGACATCCGTTCCTGCTTCCCTCCGGCCGCACTCACGGTGTCTTCTTTGCCGCGGGGCGTCCAGGAAGCTCCTCATCGCTGGCGCTTCTGCTGGGTCTTCCATTGCCGTTCATTAATTGGCGCAGGAATATTTTTAAACAAACCAGTCCTGCCCGATTACACCTATTTTAATTAAAATCACATTTACACTAATGAAAGTTCCATAACAGTACAAAGAACAGTTAAAATTATATGTGATTTTTCCCAAAAACAATTTGTATTTTTAATTTTCCCCCGATAACTGGTTCCATTATGAGGAAAGAAAAGGCTACGTCTTTTTCTCATCCTTCTCATCGATATAAATATTCCCTTGTTCATCAATTGAACAATAAGATACATCCTCGATATTATCAAACCCCTCCTGCCGGATGGTTTCCCGCAGCCAAATCAAGTCCCGTTTTGCTCTTTTGAGGTTGTTGCCGCTCACTTTCCCGTCAACAATCAGGGGAACCGGGAAATCGACAACTGTCTTTTTGCTTTGATCATCGCTGCTGGACTGTTCTTTTTCAAAGACCGATAATTTGCCGGACGGCTCTAAAATGGCAAATTCCACATCTGCAATGTCTTTCACCTGTTGTTCCCTGAGCTGGACGAGAAGGTCATTGAAGTTATAGCGCTGCTTTTTCATTTCCTTTTCCCGGATTTTACCGTTTTCGATGAGTACGGTTGGACGCCCATCAAGAATATCGCGAAGTGTCTTGCTTTTCAGCGATAGATACGAAGTTGAAAACTGAAGCATCAGCAATACAGCCATTGGAATGAAGGTGTTGATTAGCGGGACTTTCGGATCTTCTATAGAAAGTACTGCAATTTCTGCCAGCATAATGAAAACTACAAGATCAATGATGCTAAGCTCCCCGATTTCGCGCTTGCCCATCAATCTGAAAATGAGCACAATAACCGCGTATAACAATAATGTCCGCAAACCGATCATCGTCAGATCCATTTCAAGCCCTCCCAGGTCATTCTATTCCTAGTTTGGGCTTTTCAGGAAAAAATTATGTTCGAGTTGTTGTCACATTTGGTAATAGATCAAGTATCTAAAGTAAATATAAATCGTTGATATGAGCATCGACACAAGCACAACGGGTATCCCTACCTTCATGAAATCGATGAATTTGATTTCATGCCTGGCTTTTGATGCAAGGCCGGCAACGACCACATTGGCCGACGCACCGATCAAAGTGCCGTTTCCGCCCAGGCAGGAACCGAGCGCAAGCGACCACCATAACGGATCAAGATTGGTCATTCCGTATTCCTGAAATTCGGTTATGACTGGAATCATGGCAGCTACAAATGGAATGTTATCAACAAACCCGGATAAAATTCCTGATGTCCACAAAATGAACAGGGATGTTTTTGGCAGATCGCCTTCTGTGTAATACAAAATGTTTCGTGCAATTTCGTCGATTATACCGACCTGCTCAAGACCGCCGACCAGCATAAAAAGGCCAATGAAAAAGAACAGTGTGACCCATTCCACATTTTTAAATGCTTCTTCAGTATCGTATTCCCGGTGGGTGAGAAGAAGGAGCAGAAGCGCTCCCCCCATCGCCACACTTGTCAGGTCAGCATGGATGATCGGATGGAGAACAAAGCCCATTATTGTGCAGGATAGTACCGCAATGGACTTGTACAGCAAAGGCGATCTCTGCAAGAAATCGGAAGCATTCATCGCCAATAGTTTTTGCCTGTTTTGTTCTGAAATATAAAGGTTTTTCCGGTAAATGAGGGCCATGCAGCATACGACGATTACCAGAATGACAATAGCGACAGGAGCAAGATTGACGAGGAAATCATTAAACGTGAGATGGTCCACCGCCTGGCCGATCATGATATTTGGCGGATCACCGATCAAGGTGGCGGTGCCTCCGATATTCGAGGACAAAATAACCACTGTCAAATAAGGAACAGCCGGAACCTGGAGGATATTTGTCAAAGTCAGCAGCACCGGCACGAACAGGAGCACGGTCGTCACATTATCAAGAAACGCTGACCCGACAGCCGTCATCCCTGCTATCATGAACAGGAGCTGAATCGGTTTTCCCTTTATGGATTGGGCCACAAGGACAGCAATGAATTCAAAGACACCTGTTTTGCTTGTGACCGAGACAAGAATCATCATGGAAAACAAGAGCGCAATTGTATGCCAGTCTATATATTCTTTAAAGACGTGATCAAGATCATATACACCGAATAGCAGCATCGCTAAGCCGCCCGATCCTGCTACCAGTGCCCTATTGAATTTCTCACTGATGATAAATATGTAGCTGATGACGAAAATCAGCAATGCGGTAAGTGTAGCCAAACCTTTCCCCTCCTTGTCCCTTACTCCATCCTATGCATGGACACTGGTGAAATATTTATTCTATTTCAAACGGTCCTGAATAAGCTTGTATAAATGGGACAACAATGGGGGAGTGATTATATGCCGTTAAAACAGCTTTCGAGTGCGATTTTGTACGGTCTGGCGGTAATGATGGGCATAGCGGCTGCTGCCAGTGCACTGTCTGCAACTTTTCTACGCTTCACTTCAGTCACGGAAAGCACGATGTCGTGGATTATTCTTTTCCTGTCATTTGCAGCACTGTTCATTGGCGGTTTCATAGCGGGGGGCAAAGGCAGGCAAAAAGGAATGCTTGTCGGTTTCATCACCGGCCTCGCTTACCTGTTCATCGTCTTTTTGATTCAGTTTCTTGGATTTGGGAACGGAATGAGCATGCAGCAGCTTGTCTATCACGCAGGCTTTTTGCTGACAGCGGCACTGGGTGGAGCGGCTGGCGTCAACGTCGCTGTGAAAAACAGCTAGAGGGCAAAGCGGCAGATAACTTCCGCCACACATGAAAACAGCGCGGGCCCCCAGGAGTCCGCGCTGTTTCTATTTCTATTCACTTATGACATCTCTGATTGCAGATCGGTCATATGTAAGCCTTGATCCGTCACCGCAGCGGATGACAACCTTATCTTCATCAATCGAATCGATTGTGCCGTGAAGGCCGCCGATCGTCACGATCCTGTCCCCTTTTTGCAGGTTTGACTGCATTTGCTGGACCTGCTTCTGCTTCTTTTGCTGAGGCCTGATCAGTAAAAAATAAAACAGCACAAACATTAAAATAAGCGGCAATAATTGCACCAATGTATTCATCGCTTTCACCCCTTTCCAAAATAGGACAAGCAAGTGGATTCAATCAGAAGTTCTTACTATCCGGTTTGTTGTAACCGTACTGCTCGAAAAATTCCTCCCGGAAGTCTCCGAGCCTGTCTTCTCTGATCGCTTGTCTGACCTGTTCCATTAATTTTATCAAAAAATATAAGTTATGGTAAGAAGTTAATCGGAATCCAAATGTTTCATTCGCTTTGACAAGGTGCCTGATATACGCACGGGAATAATTCCGGCAAGTATAGCAGTCACAATGTTCATCAAGAGGACGGAAGTCTCTTGCATATTTGGCATTTCTGACGACAAGCCGCCCTTCGCTCGTCATGCATGTCCCGTTTCTCGCAATGCGTGTCGGAAGCACGCAGTCAAACATATCGACACCGCGCAACGCACCGTCAATCAGGGAATCCGGTGAGCCGACGCCCATCAGATAGCGCGGTTTCTGTTCCGGAAGAAGCGGTGTCGTGAATTCGAGCACCCTGTTCATGACATCCTTCGGTTCTCCTACAGACAGTCCGCCTACCGCATACCCCGGGAAATCGAGTGAAATGAGGTCCTGTGCACTTTGCTTGCGTAAATCTTCATACTCGCCCCCCTGGATGATTCCGAACAGTCCCTGGTCTTCGGGACGGGTGTGGGCCTCAAGGCACCTTTCGGCCCACCGGCTTGTTCTGGATACAGAATTTTTCACATAATCGTATTCCGCAGGATAAGGCGGGCATTCATCAAATGCCATCATGATATCAGACCCGAGGGCATTTTGGATTTCCATTGCCTTTTCCGGCGAAAGGAACATTTTTTCACCGCTGATATGATTGCGGAAATGGACGCCCTCTTCTTCAATTCTTCGCAAATCGCTTAATGAAAACACCTGGAATCCGCCTGAATCAGTCAATATCGCCCTGTCCCAATTCATGAATTTATGGAGGCCACCCGCTTCGCGGATGATTTCATGTCCAGGACGCAGCCATAAATGATATGTGTTGCTGAGAATGATGCCCGCATCCATCTCTTTGAGCTCTTCCGGGCTCATCGTTTTAACAGTTGCCAGCGTGCCTACAGGCATGAAGACAGGGGTGTCAAATGATCCGTGCGGCGTATGGACACGCCCCAGGCGGGCGCCTGTCTGTTTGCACGTTTTGATCAATTCATACGTTATTGCAGCCATTAAATGATCATTGCTCCTTTCTGGTCTGCTCTATATAATGAGCATCGCATCACCAAAGCTGAAAAAACGATAGCGTTCTTTTACAGCGGTATTGTATGCGTTCAATACATGTTCCCTGCCTGCAAGCGCGCTTACAAGCATAATCAAAGTCGATTTCGGCAAATGGAAATTGGTCACCATGCCGTCAATTGCTTTAAATTCATAGCCGGGAAAAATGAATATATCCGTCCATCCGGATGATTCCTCGAATCGCCCGTCGTTTTTTCCGGCAATCGTTTCAAGCGTACGGGTTGAAGTGGTTCCGACTGAAATGATGCGTCCGCCTTCCTGCCTTATTTCGTTGAGCAGACGGGCTGTCCCTTCTGTCATAATGTAGTATTCCCCATGCATCTCATGTTCTTCAACTTTTTCAGCGGTGACCGGCCTGAATGTACCAAGGCCGACATGCAGGGTGATGAATGCGATCTTCACCCCTTTTTCCCGTATTTCTTCAAGCAGTTCCTCGGTGAAATGGAGGCCTGCCGTCGGTGCAGCTGCCGAGCCCCTTTCCCTGGCAAATACAGTCTGGTATCTGTCCTGGTCATCAAGCTGTTCTTTTATGTAAGGGGGCAGCGGCATTTCCCCGAGTGAATCGAGGACTTCATAAAAGATTCCGTCATACATGAAATCAAACTCCCTTGCCCCCTGTTCGCCTATTCCCGTACAGCGCGCCTTCAGGCGCCCGTCGCCAAATGAGAGGACGGTTCCTTCCTTCACCTTTTTGGCTTGCTTGACCAGTGTCTCCCAGCGGTCACCTTCGACCTGCTTCAGGAGCAGGACTTCGGCTTTCGCCCCCGTATCTTCCTTAGCACCGTAAAGACGGGCCGGCAGCACTTTAGTATCATTCAGGACAAGGCAATCGCCTTCTTCCAGATAATCAATAATCCGCCGGAAGATTTCATGCTTCACTTCACCTGTCTTGCGATCAAGCACCATCAAGCGTGAAGATGTCCGGTCTGCAAGCGGGGTCTGAGCAATCAATTCCTCCGGCAAGTCAAAATCAAATAATTTCACATCCATAAGCTCCACCTATTCTAAACAAAGATAAGACGGCTTTGCCGCCACAACCGTAAATTGTAACTGACTTACCGCAAACATGGAAGTGATATCGCATGTCATCTGAAAAAACGTCCAAAAACCATGAAAAGCAAGGAAAGGACAATGCTGACGACAATAGATGTCACAATCGGAAAGAAAAAAGTTGTATTGCCCTTTTTAATGACGATATCTCCCGGCAGTTTACCGATGAACTGCCCGATCAGCTGCCATAACAATCCGACAACAACAAGCAGCACGCCGAGAGTGATAATCACTTTTCCGGTATCCATCAGTTCTCTGGAACCTCCATTCCGAAGTGCTCATATACGTTCGCTGTTACAATTCTTCCCCGCGGCGTCCGCTGCAAAAACCCGATTTGCATCAAATATGGTTCGTATACATCCTCTATCGTATGGGATTCCTCTCCGACAGTTGCCGAAATGGTATCAAGACCGACCGGTCCGCCCCGGTATTTCTCGATGATCCCCTTTAATAATTTATGGTCAATATGGTCCAATCCTAACCGGTCAACCTGGAGCAATTCAAGGGCATCATTGGCAAGGAGAGCTGTAATTCTGCCATCCCCGCGCACCTGGGCGAAATCACGCACCCTTCTCAGCAGGCGATTTGCAATCCGTGGTGTTCCTCTTGAACGGCGTGCTATTTCTTCGGCTGACTCGGGATCGACATGTACCTCAAAAATATCTGCAGTCCGCTTCACAATTGCGGTGAGATCTTCAGCACGGTAATACTCGAGCCGGCTCAGTACGCCAAAGCGATCGCGGAGCGGAGCTGACAGGAGCCCCGCCCTCGTTGTTGCACCGACAAGGGTGAAAGGGGGCAGATCGAGCCTTACTGAACGGGCACCGGGGCCTTTCCCGATGACGATATCCAGGCAAAAATCCTCGAGTGCCGGATACAGCACTTCTTCCACTGACCGGGGCAGCCTGTGGATTTCATCGATAAAGAGCACATCTCCCGCTTCCAATGCAGTCAAAATAGCCGCAAGGTCTCCGGGCCGTTCTATCGCTGGCCCGCTTGTGGTGCGCAAATTGACGCCCATTTCATTGGCGATGATCGCCGCAAGCGTCGTTTTACCAAGTCCCGGCGGTCCATACAATAGGACGTGGTCAAGCGCTTCCTCCCTGAGTTTTGCCGCTTCAATGAACACAGATAGGTTATTTTTCACTTTTTCCTGGCCGATATACTGTGCCAGCAATTGCGGTCGGAGGGATTGCTCCAGTGACATTTCTTCATTATGCAATTCTCCGGAGACGACTCTATCCTGTTCCTCCACCCTGTTCACCTCCCGCTGTTCAGCATGAGCTGAAGTGCCTTTTTAATATATTCTTCCGTTGTAAGACGCTCGTTTTCAAGCTTCGGGATCACTTTTTTGATTTCCCTTCCCGCATATCCGAGGGCTTCCAGGGCAGCCATTGCTTCATCGAGCTCCGGATGAAGTTCCTTCTGGTTGGCAGCTGTTTCTTCTCCCGGCTGGAACAAATCAGGCATCAAGTCTCCGAGCTTGCCCTTCAGATCGAGAATAATCTGTCTCGCAGTCTTTTTACCGACACCGGGGAATTTGGTCAAATATTTTTCATTCTCATCCTCTATCGCTTGGACGACATGCTGAACCTCGCCTGTTGCAAGAATGGCAAGACCTCCTTTTGGCCCGATCCCTGACACATTAAGCAATTTTTCAAAAAGCCAGCGTTCATCTCTCGTCTTGAAGCCAAACAGTGTGGAGGCATCCTCCCTCACATAATGATAGGTGAAAATTTTAATTTGCTCGTTTTCATTTTTTTGATAAACAAAGGGATTCGGGCAAAAAACCTGATACCCGATCCCTCCTGTGTCGATAATGATATATTCAGGGGATATGTAATCCACTCTTCCATGAACAAATTCAATCACTGTAGTGTTCCTCTCCCATTTACATTAATCGGTCCGCTGTGACCCATTGTTTTTCTGCATCATATGCGAACATGCATTTCCTTAACTTATTTTAACATAGAATGCGGAAACTTGAAGCATCTGTTGGAAGAACTGAAGTGATACACTGAACACCCGGGTGTCCTTACGGCATTTACACAAGAAAAGCGCATGGCGCCCGCTTAGCGGCGTACGCATAAGCGGGGGTACCCGCAGGAAGGCGATTTTCCCTTCCGGAGGGGATCACCGCTTATGGCGATAGCCGCTGGCGCCTGGAGCTGGACACTAACCTTACCTGAAAAACTTATGCTTTCTTACCTTATTAAAAAAACTCGCCGGCCGGCGAGCCTTTCAGGCGGCGACAGAGGCGAATCTGCATAAACCTGTCCGCTGTGATGACAAATTATACTTTCCTGGACGGGAAAAAAGCTAATCACGGAGATTAGCTTTCAGGTGAAATTTTATAAGGTTTGAACGTCTCGATCACATGGACATACTCTTCCTTAGTCTGGACCGGTATGCCTTCCAAAAGTTTTTGCTGCTGTCTGCTCTCCAGTTTCCCTACATCAATTTGATAAAAGGTTTGAATAGCCTTCTGTGATTTCGGATGCCCTTCATAAATTGTCAGAATGCCGTTGTCGGCGAGGCCGAAGTACCCGTTTGCCTTCAGCAGCGGGGATATATCGTCAATGTTTTGCCGGAAAACGACCATGCTTTCATCCTGGTCGACGAGCTGCCATTCTTCGTATTGTGCCCAAAAATCTTCCATGGAAAGGATCGTTTCCTTTTTAACTTCTTCGCTGATTTCTCCATCAAGGTACATGCGCTGCAGTTTGACTGTAACAGTCAGCGGTCCGGAAACTTCGTACGCTTCACTATTTTCTGTGCCGGATACCTTAACGGGATCCTGGCTTTTCACTTCGCCCTCTGGCCCGTTTTCTGCAAAAGTCAGCACCAGAATGACTGCTGCAAGTGTGATCAGGAAGATTGAGTACCCATTCATTTTTGCCCTCATATGGCTCACCTCTTCAGGCAGGTTTTCGGTCCGGCAAAACAAACCTCTTCAGCCGGATACAGCCTTGATCGTAAAAAGACTTCCATTTTGCTCAATTATAGTATGAACAAAAATGGAAGTCTTTATCCATCAGAGGTGTGTTTCATCATTCATATCAAAATTGTGATAGATATCCTGTACATCTTCCTCTTCTTCCAGCATATCGATCAGCTTTAACAGCTTTTCCTCATCACCACCCGCAACATGCGTATACGTTTGGGGAACCATCGTCGTTTCAGCGGTCGAAAATTCAAACCCTTTCTCTTTTAATACTGTTTTGACCCTATCGAAACTTTCGAAGTCTGTGTAAACTTCAAACGTTTCATCCGTCGTTTCAATTTCTTCGGCCCCGGCATCAATCACTTGCAGCATCATGTCATCTTCCCCGATAGTAAGACCATCCCTTTCAATAACAAGGTAACCTTTAGGGTCAAACATGTAGGACACACAACCATTTTCACCGAGGTTCCCCCCATTTTTTGAAAAAGCGTGGCGTACCGCTGCTGCTGTCCGGTTTTTATTGTCTGTCAGAACGTTCACCATAACCGCTGCTCCTCCGGGCCCGTAACCTTCATATGTGAATTCTTCGTAGTTCACACCGTCAAGGCCCCCGGTCGCTTTTTTAATTGCTCTCTCAATATTGTCATTTGGCATGTTATTCGCTTTCGCTTTATCAACAGCAAGTCGGAGTGCCGGATTGGTTTCCGGATCACCATCTCCATTCTTGGCGGCAACAAATATTTCCTTTGCGAGCTTCATGAATATTTTGCCGCGTTTTGCGTCCTGTGCATTTTTCCGTCTCTGTATGTTTTTCCATTTCGAATGTCCTGCCATTGGCCGCTCCTCCCCCTGTAAAAATTATTACCTGTTGGTTTATGAAAAGAACATGATGCTGATACAGGCTATTCCATTATTCTTGAGGCCATATAATAACTCAAAATTCAGGTATCTTCCCAATTCCCACTACAATATAGCCTAGCATACCGTTTTTTTTCTGGTCAAAAACTCGTCCGCTTCATTTTATGGCGGAACCGCATATGGTCGTGTTCTTTAAGGATACGCTCATCAAGTTGGCTGAGAAAGACACCGTGATTGCGGCCGAAATGCAGCAAATACGGATGTCGCACTTATGCCTTTTAATACTCTGACCGCTTCTTTGTGATTCATTGTTATGTAACAGCGAACAATATACCTTCCCATTTGCTGACTGACAAGTCCACTATAGAAAGAACACGTTACGTTATACGGCCCTTTCTCACCACAGAAAAACCAGGCGGAAGTTCACGCCTGGTTTTTTCGCTAATCAATAACCGCATCCTCGCCGTCAAACATATCACGGATATCTTCTTTAATCTCACCTGTCGGAAGTCCATTCCGTAAATCGTTATCGATATTCCGCACGCGGGCGAAGGTCGCGTCATCGGTCACAGCATCGACTTTTCTGCCCTCAGCAAACTTCCTGGCCACGTTCACCGCCTCCGCTTTTATACGGTTTTTATCTGCTGCGTCTGTATGCACCGCCACAAGTATACGATCTTTATAAACAACCGTCCTGGCATCACCGACTCCATCAATGCGCATCGCCCTGCGCGTTATCTTTTCAGCGAGGGCTCCTTCGTATTGGTTGAAATAAGATGAACGCGGTTTCTGTTCAAGTGAATCGACATGACCGCTGTAATTGTAATCCGCATAACGTTTAATGGGCTGTTCTTCACCGTCCGCGTTTCCATCACGGTCAATTATATCTGTGATCATGCCGTCGGGACCGCGGTTGATGTAGTTCCCGCCATAACCTGTCTGTCCCCTGCCGTCATTTCCTTCATGGAAAAAACTGATCTGGTCAGGGTATTCAAAACGTTCGTTACGCACATTGTCGTCCATATTACATGCCGCCAGACTGCCGAGAGATAGAACAGATGAAAGGATTAATGTTTTTTTATTCAATGGAAAAACCCCCTTTCTCCTATAGGATGGCATCAAGGGGGCAGATTTACACTGTTAGTTTCCGGAAGGCTGGACATTAACCGCGCCATGTTTAAATTTCACTTGCAGTGTTGAGGACAAACGCCTTCCTGTTCGACAGTTCACGGAGCGTAAAATCACGCAGGTTCCTCGCATCGTTCCTTTTGCTCCGGTACCGGAAAAACCGGTTCCACTCCCGGTAAAGATCAGCGGGGAAAATTAGAGCAAGCGAAAACCATTCCTCATGGATCAGACGGCCAAGGGCCTTTTCGTATTCACCAATTCTCCAGCCGCAATGCGGCAGTGTCCGATTTAAATACTGGAGGTAATCATAAGCCTGAGGCGCCGGGGCGGCAAGATCAAAATCGATCAAGTAAAGTTGCCCGCCGCTTGATTGAAGGAAGTTGTGATGTACCGTGTCACCGTGGATGAACCGGCCCTCTTTTCTCGCTTCCCTTTCCAATTCATCTAACTGCCGGGGCTCTGTTTCCCGGAAAAAAAGTTCTCCCCATGAGAGCAATTCATCAACAGCTTCTCTTCCGACCCACCTGGCTGTTAGCGGTGCTGATTGCTGAAATTCTTGAAAACGAAGCGCCCATTTTTCATACAGGGAAAACTGCGGAAAAGCAGTCACGAGCTCCTGCGGAAGATCAGCAGCCTTTTCGTGGAAGGACATAAGAAGACGCAGGCCTTCCTGGCGTCCAGCTGAAGTGCCATAAGAAAATTTTTCGCTGCTTTCTTCGATATACTCACTGATCGTCCAGTAGTACCCTTCCCCTGGAATTGTCCACTGTCCGGCAGGAAACGCTAAAAAAGACGGGATTTTTTCAAACCCTTTTCGTTTGAGCTGCTGCAGAAGAATGATTTGCTGGATTGCTTTCTTTTCAGATGAGTATCCTTTAAGGAGCAGGTTCTGTAAATCAGATTTAACCACCGCAACGTTCTTCTTCAAAAAATTATAGCTTCTGGCAATCAAATCACCTTCGGTTTCTAACAGAAAAAAGAGGCGATCTCGATTGATATCGCCTCTTTTGTCCCTGAACTCAGTCATAGCTCTCTTCGTCAAACGGGAACCTTGCTCCCGGGTAAGCGGGATCTATCTGTTCGGACTCGCGCTGTCCATATGTCCCAGGGAAGGCCATACCATAGCCCGGTCCTGCTCCGTAACCTGGTCCCGCTCCGTAACCTGGTCCCGCTCCGTAACCTGGTCCCGCTCCGTAGCCCGGTCCTGCTCCATAGCCTGGTCCCGCTCCGTAGCCCGGTCCCGCTCCGTAACCTGGTCCCGCTCCGTAGCCCGGTCCCGCTCCGTAGCCTGGTCCCGCTCCGTAGCCCGGTCCCGCTCCGTAGCCTGGTCCCGCTCCGTAGCCCGGCTGCATGCCGTAACCTGGCATTTGCGGCATTTCAGGACTTTCATCCATATCCATATCCGGATTCATACCCATATTCATATCATTATCCATATCCGGATTCATCCCGTGCCATGTCCCCGGCATCTGCTGGCTGCCATAAGGTGCAGCCATGCCATATCCATCTCCGCCGCCCGGCAAACCGGAACCCGGAAGAACAGGTGAGCATGGAACACAATTAGGCGGAACCTGCATGGCAGGCTGCTGCATCATTGGCATTTGTTGTGGCATTTGTTGCGGCATTTGTTGCGGCATTTGTTGCATTGGCATTTGTTGCGGCATTTGATCCATCGGCATTTGATGCATCGGCATTTGCGGCATTTTCGACATTGGCGGTGCCTCTTCTTCAGCAGGCGAAACCATCTTTTCCGGGCTTTCCATCGACTCTGGTTTCATCGGCTGATGATACTGGGGCATCTGGAATGTATAGGAATAATGATGCTGAGGCGGCTGCTGCGGTGCATAGTTGATCGGCATCTGAATCATGTTGATATACGTATCCGAAGACTCATGATCCTCCATCGGCAGGATTTTTTCCGGCTGGGCATAAGGTGATACGGCTTTCGGAGGTTTCATCTCCATTTTTTTGGCAGGTTTAACCTCCATTTTCGGCGCAGCCTGCATTTGCTTTTTCTTGACTGGCACCCCGCCGGTAGGAATTTTAATTTTCATTCCCGGCATAATCATATCCGGATTACTCAGCTGTGAATTCACTTGCTTAAGTTCACCGAAGTCAACTCCATACTTGTTTGCGATTTTCCAAAGGGTGTCTCCCTTTTGGACGATATGAATTTTCACGAGCGAATCTCCCTCCTGTGCAAAGTCACTACAGTATATGACTCACTGGGCAAATTGCCACTATCATTCACAACAACTTATGCACGGAGGGATTTCATTATGCCAGCTTAAGCATCCGCTCAAGCGCCAGCCTGGCGTCTTCGGCGGTTTGCTGAGCGACAGAAATTTTATTTGTGATTTTATTTTCCAGGATATTGTCAAGTGACCATGCCAGATGCTGCAAATCTATCCTGTTCATCGTCAGACAGGCGCACATATATGGATTCAGGCTGATTATATCTTTATCGGGATTTTCCTTTATTAACCGGTTTACGAGGTTCATTTCCGTTCCAATCGCCCATTTAGAGCCCGGAACTGCAGCAGTCACTGTCTCGATGATTTTTTTGGTTGAACCATTTTCATCTGCTGCCTGTACAACTTCAAACGTACATTCGGGGTGAACAATAATTCTGCGGTCCCGTTCCTGTACCCTAATCTTTTGCACGTTCTCTGTGGTGAACGTTTCATGGACCGAGCAATGGCCTTTCCAGAGGATGACTTTTACTTCATCTGGATTTCCCTCTGTTTCAAGTGTTCCTGTAACAGGATCCCATACAGCCATTTGTTCAAGTGGGATGCCAAGCGAGTATGCAGTGTTACGGCCAAGATGCTGGTCAGGTAAAAAAAGGATTCGTTCCTTTTGGTCAAAAGCCCACTTGACCATTTTCTCTGCATTGGAGGAAGTTACCGTCGCACCGCCATGTTTTCCGACAAATGCCTTGATGGCAGCAGTGGAATTCACATAGGTCAGCGGCAAAATCGTATCTCCAAATTTTCTGCTAAGCATCTCCCATGCCCGTTCTGTCTGGTGAATATCTGCCATATCCGCCATCGAGCATCCTGCCCTCATATCCGGCAGGATCACCTGCTGGCTGGCACCTGTAAGAATATCGGCGGTTTCGGCCATAAAATGAACCCCGCAAAATACGATAAACTCTGCCCGGTCATTATTTTCTGCAAGCCTTGCCAGTTCGAGCGAATCACCCCTTGCATCCGCAAACTGGATAACCTCATCCTTTTGATAATGATGACCGGGTATGAAAAGCTTATCCCCAAGTTCGAATTTCGCATTCCGAATTTTTTCTTCCAGCTCTGTTCTTTCCATATTATAGTAATCGTTAGGGATTTTCGCTTTTCCGTTTTTATCCATAAGTTCCAAAATATCCATTTTTCTCTCTCCCATCCCTTCTGCTCAAATTCATTTAGGAAATATCGAAACTGATATCCAGTGCTTTAAAAGAATGTGTAAGCATTCCAAGTGAAATCGCATCTATGCCGGTATTTCGGTAATCAGCTATATTATCAAGCGTTATCCCGCCTGAGACTTCTGTGACTATATGGCGCGGCACCAAATTTCTCCATTCTGCCGCTTCCTGTGGCGAGCAATTGTCAAACATGATGATATCTGCACCCGCTTGCACCGCTTCCTTAACCTGATCGGCGGACTCCGTCTCGACCTCTATTTTGACGGTATGCCCAATCTTTTTCCGGACTCGGTCCACCGCTTCCGATATTCCGCCGGCAGCAGCAATATGATTATCTTTAAGCATTACGGCATCATAAAGCCCGAGTCTGTGATTGATGCCGCCGCCGCACCTTACAGCATATTTTTCCAGCATCCTTAGGCCGGGCGTTGTTTTGCGGGTATCGGTCACTTTTATTGAATTGTTCCCGAGGCTTTCTACAGCAGCTCTTGTTGTGGTTGCCACCCCGCTCATACGCTGTAAAAGATTAAGGATCACCCGTTCTCCGCTCAAAAGGGCGGCAGTGTTTCCCCGGACTTCAGCTGCAGCTTCCCCAGGTTTAACCAGATCCCCGTCTTTCTTCATGTAGGTCACCGTGACTGAAGGATCAAGCAGCCGGTATCCTTCATAAATGAGCTCCAGCCCGGCGATTGTACCTTCCTCTTTTATAAGGAAAATCCCGCTAGCCTG
The DNA here is from genome assembly GCF_001644195.2 of Bacillus marinisedimentorum. Taxonomy (NCBI): domain Bacteria; kingdom Bacillati; phylum Bacillota; class Bacilli; order Caryophanales; family Bacillaceae; genus Bacillus; species Bacillus marinisedimentorum. The sequence continues at coordinate 30,491 of NZ_LWBL02000039.1, forward strand.
TTCACTTCCATCGAATACACTGAGGTTTGTTAAATCTCCTTCTCCGATATCTTCCATAAAAAAAGTTTTAAATAATTTCTCAAGTTTTATTTTATTCATCTCGACTCCACCACTTCGCCTTTCTTTTCCAATTGAAAAATTACATGCCGGGTTTTCCATACTTTGTCATCCGGAGCGGGAAAATCTTCGCGGAAATGGCAGCCTCTGCTCTCATTTCTTTTTAAAGCCGCAGTTACGACAAGCCAGCTGGTTGTCAGCATATTCACCACTTCAATTTCAGACAGCGACAATCCGCTCAGGCTGACACTCCTATAATCGGGAATAATCTCTTCAAACCAACGCTTTGCAGTCCTTAATCCAATTTCGTTTCGGTGAATCCCCGCATATTTGGACATTACCGCGCGGATTTCTTCTTTGTCTGGCAATAGGATTTTGTTGACCGGCTCCCGCTGCAGGGGACCGGCGAACTGTATGGAACTTTTTTTAACTGCCGTCTCGGCAAGTACGGTTTCAGCAAACCCGGATGCAAAAGTGATGGCTTCCAACAGGGAATTACTCGCTAGCCTATTGGCGCCATGCACACCTGTACAGGCCGCTTCGCCTACCGCATATAGTCCAGGGATATTTGTCCGGCCGTCTGTTTTCGCCTCAATGCCGCCCATCGTGAAATGGGCTCCCGGAACTACAGGAATACGTGTATTGGCACCAATTGCCACGCCATTGGATTCACAGAGACCGGTAATAGACGGAAACCGCTTTCCAAATTCCTTAATCTGCGAGATATCAAGGAAGACCCGTTCCCTCATCCGTTCCGCCTTGAAGATTTCCCTTGCCACAATGTCACGGGGAGCAAGGTCCAATAATGGATGGATTCCTTTCATCAGCCGCCTGCCGGATTCGGTTACCAGCCTTCCCCCTTCTCCTCTGACCGCTTCGGAGATTAGCCCCTTGACTTTACCGCCTGCAAACAGCATTGTCGGATGAAATTGGACAAACTCCATGTCCGAAAGAGCTGCGCCTGCCCGATAGGCCATAGCAGCGCCATCGCCAGTAATGGAAAGATCATTTGAAGAGTGTGCGTAAAGAGCTCCATAGCCGCCGGAAGCAATCAATACCGATTGGCCATAATACCTGCTTTCCCTGCCGTTTTTACCCATGGCTGTAACACCGATGCATCGGCCGCCTTCAATAATCAGGTCAACCGCTGTCATGTTCTCCTCCACAGCTGCTCTCCCGCTGATACGCTGCTGGAACCATTTCGTAAAATGTTTGCCTGTCGCGTCACCCCCGGCGTGTATAATGCGCCTTCTGGTGTGGGCCCCTTCCATCCCGAGCTCAATCTCCCCATTGGATGAACGGTCCACAGGTAATCCTTCTTTAATATATTCAGTCAATAATTCAACACCTTTTGCTGTCAGATGCTTTACTGCTTCACTATCATTAAACCCCGAACCGGCAGCCATTGTGTCGTCAAAGTGGGCCTGCGGGTCATCTTCACCGGCAATGGCTGCCGCTACCCCGCCCTGCGCCTTCATTGAATTACTTTGGTGGCGAGCTCCTTTTGTGATTATCCTCACATTCAAGTGCGCAGAAAGATGGTCTGCAGCGGCAAGGGCTGCAAGGCCACTGCCGATTATGACAACATCACTGAATCTATCCATGTCCCATCCCCCATGTGTTTTTACATATGTCTTGACACTTATCATTACATATCCTTTAATTGAGTACAAGGGTTTTTTCTTTTTGCAATTTAACAAAGGGGGATTTGATTTTCGCCGCAGTTCCCCCCTTTCACCAGCGGCATCTGTTCTTGCTTCCCTACAGTCGTATTCACGGTGTCTTCTTTACCAAAGGGCGGGCGTTTGCTTCATCATAGCTTTCGCTGTCCCGCATATCAGCACCAATCCGCCTGTTTATGAACCAGTGAGTGCTATCCAATAGATGCAAAACAATCAGAGTCTTCTTATGAAAAGGAGAAATGCTATGATTTACCTTGACCATGCAGCGTCAACACCCATGTCTGAAAAGGCTTTAGCAGCATATGCTGCTGCCGCAGGAAGGTTTTACGCCAATACGAAAAGCCTTCATGAGGAAGGACAGCTTGCGGAAGAAATGCTTGATATTTTACGGAAAGAACTTGCTGTACTGCACAATGTCCCTGCACAGGGGCTGTATTTCACAAGCGGTGGCACCGAAGGTAATTTTCTTGCCATCACTTCGCTGGCCAGATTTGATAGCGGCGGATCCGGACGGCATCTGATTACAACTGAAATTGAACATCCATCGGTCCTCAACACATTTTCCATGCTCGAAAAAGATGGTTTTTCTGTCACCCGCCTAAAGCCTGACAAATACGGAAGAATCAGCCCGGCAGCATTGCAGGCTGCTTTAAGGCCCGAAACGAAACTCGTCTCCATCCAGCATGTCAATTCTGAAATCGGTACAATTCAGCCTATCTCAGAGTTGGGGAGTGTGCTTAAAGGTACGGGAGCACTTTTTCACAGCGATTGTGTCCAGTCTTTTGGAAAGGTGGATTTTGACCCGCTGTCAGCCGGACTGGACAGCTTTACGACATCCGCCCATAAAATAAACGGGCCAAAAGGAACGGGTGCCGTTTATATCAACCCTGCTATCGGATTTGACCCTTTTTATCCCAATTCAGCTCATGAAAATGGGTTCCGCCCTGGAACTGTCGATCTTCCGGCAGTTGCGGCATTTACTGCTGCTGCTTCAGAAACAGTCAGTACACAGGAAATCCGCCTGAACAAAAACCGGAAGCTGAGAAAGAAATTCTTATCAGGTATAATGGATGGGAATCGGAAGATCATGATTGAAGGACATCCGCAGGAAACAGCCCCGCATATTATCGGACTCCGTGTTGAAGGAATGGAAGGACAGATGCTGATGCAGGCCTGCAGCCGCAATGGCATCGCATTTGCGACAGGCTCTGCATGCAGTTCCAGTAAGCAGCAGCCATCCCATGTGCTTACAGCAATCGGAAGGACAGCTGATGAAGCCCGTTCTTTTTGCAGGATATCACTCGGCAGCATGACAACCGGGGATGAGATTGATAAAACAGTGGATGTATTCAAACATGCCATAAAGGAAATGCTGCCTGTCCCAAGACGATAAAGAATAAAGGAGTGAACGAAATGAGGGAAGAAAAAAAAATCCTCGGTGAAGAACGAAGAGAGATGATTTTGAAATGGCTGAAGGAAGCTGAGCGGCCGCTCACAGGCACTGAACTGGCCCGACGCACAAACGTGAGCCGCCAGGTAGTCGTACAGGACATTTCCCTTTTAAAAGCCAAAAAAGAACCGATTATCGCAACCTCTCAGGGATATCTATATATGAATATGAAACAAGAGGGAGAAAAAAGGCGGCGTGTTATCGCATGCAAGCATGATCCCGAAGAGACACGCAACGAACTTTTTATCCTTGCCGACCACGGGGTGACCGTAAAGGACGTAACAATCGAACATCCTGTCTACGGAGATTTAACTGCCTCGGTCATGGTTTCGACCCGGCAGGAAGTCGAGCTGTTTCTGGAAAAAATGGAAAATACGAACGCAGCTCTCTTATCTGAGCTTACAGATGGAACGCACTTGCATACGATAGAAGCCGACACGAATAAACAGCTTGATGAAGCCTGCCGCGAACTTGACCGGGCCGGCTACCTGCTCCGGTCCTGATTGGAGGTCCTCCGACAGGCAAGCTTCATGATATCATCGAAAAAAATAGGACGGATAACTCCCGAGAATGGTGACCCGGCAGCCAAGCGCTTCGAGCTCGGCCTTCACACCAGGGATAAGGACGCCGTCCAGCTTCATTTCCACATCTATGATAAAAAAATAATTTCCAAGTCCCGTCTTTGTCGGACGGGATTCAATTTTGGACAAATTTAATTTACGCCATGAAAATGCCGAGAGCACCTGATGCAGCGCTCCTGAATAATCATCGCCGAGGGTGACCATGAGCGTCGTTTTATACGACGGCTTGACCGCAGTTGATGCAATCTCGGTATCTTTCCTGGCAACGACCATAAAGCGTGTATGATTATTGTTGAAATCGTGGATATTGCGTTTGACCACTTCAAGGCCGTATTCCTTTGCGGCAAACTCGTTTCCGACAGCCGCAATGCACCTGTCCGGATGTTCTTTCACAAAAGCGGCCGCCAGTCCAGTTGAATTCATATAATGCAGATTCACAACAGGCATATTGCGGTGAAAAAACTGATGGCACTGGGCAATCGCATGTGAATGGGAATAGACGTCAGAGATTTTATCCCATTTCCCTTCGTTTTGCGGATGAACCATCAAATGCTGGGTGATCGGCACAATTACTTCTCCTACTATCGGAAGCGGCTGTTCATGAATCAAATAATCGATCGTCAAGTTGACCGATCCTTCTATCGCATTTTCAAGCGGAACAACCGCATAATCGACGCTTCCTTCCGCTACTGCATCAAGGCATTCCGGTATTGTCGGAAATGGCACATGCTCCCGATCCCGCATCAACTGCACTGTTGCATATTCTGTAAATGTGCCTTTTGGCCCTAAAAAACCTACTCTGTTTCCCATCTCTTCTCCATCTGCCTTTCTGTCTGTCATCAAGCACCTGTCCCCAGAATATCGACCTGTTCAACAAACTCCATTTTTCTGAGCCGATTGATCAGCTCATCAATTTCAATTTTTAAACCTGATGTGTCAAGGGAAAGCGTCACATTGGCACGCCCCTGCAGCGGAATCGTCTGATGAATCGTCAGAACATTTCCACCCGCGCCCGCTACGATCCCAAGCAAGTGGGAAAGTGTACCGGACCGGTCTTCAAGGTGGAAAAACAATGAAATGATTTGCTCTTTCACCATTGTATGAAATGGAAATACCCGGTCCCTGTATTTATAAAAAGCGCTGCGGCTGAGGTCAACCATATTGACCGCTTCACTTACATTTTCAGCCTTTCCCCGTTCCAAAAGTGCTTTGGCCTCAAGCGTCTTTTTCATCGCTTCCGGCAAAATATCTTCACTTACAAGATAAAATTGTTGATCTGAATGGGACATATTACTTCCCGCACCCTTCGCTATTTGATAGTTTCGGCCGGTTTGGACCGCTCGCAATGTACACAGCATTCATAACATGCCGTGTGTGAAAAGCCATATTATCATTCTAATGGAAATGGTCCGCTTTCCAAAGTCATTTTTACTTTTCCGGCTTGTTTTTTTAATGGCTGCCCAAATTATCGGACAAGTTTCAGGTTGACCGGGGAATCCTCTCCCTTTCCACGGACTAAGCTGCCATGTCTCTTTGCTCGTATTCCCCAGCCTGCACTTACCGCTTTTTTCCACAGGCATCCGATATTTCCCTTCTGCACGAAAATATCAAAAGGCAGGCCGGGCTTATCCGCCAGCCTGCCTCTTTTCTTTAATCGACAAATTCAAATTCATATTCCAGGATGCGAACTGTATCTCCGTCCTCGGCACCGCGGCGCCGGAGTTCATCATCAATTCCCATGCTCCGCATTTGCCTTGAAAAACGGCGGATGGATTCCTCATGATTGAAGTTTGTCATTTTGAACAGCTTTTCGATTTTCTCCCCTGAAACGACGAACGTGCCGTCACTTTCACGGGTCACGGAAAATGGCTGTTCTTCTTTTTCAAACTTGTACAGCACCCGTTCCTCTTCTTCCGCCTCCGGCTCGATCAGCGGGAACTCTGGTGTCGTTTCAAGAAGGTCGGCCACTTTGAACAACATGTCCCGCAAGCCTTCGCGTGTCACAGCCGATATTGGATAAACCGGGATATCTTCACCGGCTTTAGCCTTGAATACTTCAAGATTCTCCTTTGAAGACGGAAGATCCATCTTGTTGGCTGCTACGATCTGCGGCCGTTCCGTAAGCCTCAAATTATATTCTTTCAACTCGTCGTTTATGGTAAGGAAATCTTCGTAAGGATCCCGGTCTTCGGTTCCCGACATATCAATGACATGAATAATGACCCGAGTCCGTTCAATGTGGCGGAGAAACTGGTGGCCGAGCCCAACACCTTCATGGGCGCCTTCAATAAGGCCCGGCAAGTCAGCGATGACAAAGCTCCGGTTATCTTCTGTTTCAACCACACCGAGATTCGGTTTAAGGGTGGTGAAATGGTACTCGGCGATCTTCGGCTTGGCAGATGTCAAAACAGACAGCAGAGTGGATTTCCCCACACTCGGATATCCGACAAGGCCTGCATCCGCAAGCAGCTTTAATTCCATCCGGATGTTGCGTTCCTGGCCCGGTTCGCCGTTTTCGGCAATCTCAGGCGCCGGATTTGCCGGCGTCGCAAATCGGGTATTTCCCCTTCCGCCGCGTCCGCCTTTTGCAATGACAGCCTGCTGTCCATGTTTGACAAGATCAGCAATCGTGTCACCAGTATCATCATCAGTCACAATCGTGCCCGGAGGCACACTGATTACCATCGGGGCAGCATTTTTGCCATGCTGTTTCTTTGACATGCCATTTTCCCCGCGTTTGGCCTTGAAATGGCGCTGATAGCGGAAATCCATCAACGTCCTCAATCCTTCATCCACTTCAAAAACGACGTCTGCACCATTACCGCCATCGCCGCCCGCCGGGCCGCCTTTCGGCACATATTTTTCCCGCCGGAAAGCAACCATGCCGTTGCCGCCATCGCCGCCTTTCACATATACTTTAACCTGATCGACAAACATTGTTTTCACCTCGCTTTAAAACCCATTCTGATTTAGTTTGTTCAAAGCCTGTTATCTCAATCCTGCCTGAATTCCAAAATCCCTGTCACTTCTTCACTTGTGAAACTAGCTTCACGGAAATCAAAGCAGGGTGTTTCCGTATGTTCATGGCACCACTCACGGAGCGGGCCAGCATCAATCAGACCGCCGGTGAAATCGATTGCCATCCTCGGATCACCGCCCATAAGCTGGAACGTCAGCATCAAATGCTGTTCATATCCTTTATCCACCAGCTTTTGCAGCTCTGTTGTGAATTCCCGGAGCCATTGGACAAGGGTGGCATCACAGGCGGATATATTCGCTTCGTCAGCTGATACTTCAAATTCAAGAAAAAGCGGTGAAGAGGTCCAGTTATACGTCAATACCCATTCTGCAGTAGAAGGAATCTGTAAATTCGTCAACTTCGACTCGTTTTGCGCCCCGATGATAATTTCTTCCACAATTTCGTTTACCCGGTCAATCCGATCCAAAGCCAGATTCCCTTTGATCAGCTGGATTTTATTCAGCCAGTCATGGCGTGCATAACGGAGCACATCGACTGTTTTCCAATTGTTTTTCATACTCTGCACTCCCACAATTATCATTTTCCTCAGCAGGCCATAGTTAAAAGGCCTGAAAGATATTTTTCATATTGTGCTTAATGCTGTCCATCATGCCGGCACCTTTTCGGGGAGTACTTCATGTATGTATAAGCCGGCTGCCCGGGCTGCTGCACGAGCCTAAAAGAAAACTCTAACCGATTCGGTTAGAGTTTTTTTGGCTTACGCTTCATTTGCTTCCGGGTATACACTTACACGCTTGCGGTTGCGGCCCATACGCTCAAATTTAACGACGCCGTCAACTTTAGCGAATAGAGTGTCATCTCCGCCGCGTCCTACGTTTTCACCAGGATACACCTTTGTACCGCGCTGGCGGTAAAGGATGGAACCTCCGGATACGAACTGTCCGTCTGCACGCTTGGCGCCAAGGCGCTTGGAGATGGAGTCACGTCCGTTCTTTGTTGAACCTACACCTTTTTTGGAAGCGAAGAACTGAAGATTCAGTTTAAGCATGGTATTCACCTCCTGCGATCTTTAATTGTAATATATTTCCCATAATCATTTTCAATCGTCTGCAGCGATACGAGCATGCCCTCAAGGAGCAGCTGTACCTTCTCATCTGTGTCTTTGTCTGTCTCTGGGACAACACAGCGGAGAAAGCCGCCGTCTTCCCCCTGGCTCACTTCCAGATCCACATCCAGAAGGGACATGACAGCATTCAGGGCACCGAACGAAACCGCAGATGCACCTGCACAAACGAGATCATGTCCATACGGGCCGCTTTCGGCATGCCCGCTCATCTCAAAAGACGAGATCGTGCCGTTATCGTTCCGGCTGACTTCAACTTTTATCATAAGCCGAAGCCTTAACCGTTGATTTTGTCAATGACAACTTTAGTGTACGGCTGGCGATGGCCCTGCTTGCGGCGATAGTTCTTCTTCGGCTTGTACTTGAATACAGTGAGCTTCTTCGCACGGCCGTGCTTTTCAACTTTCGCTGTAACAGTAGCACCGTCAACAACCGGGCTGCCGACTTTAACGTCGTCGCCTCCAACCATCAGTACGCGGTCGAACGTCACTGTTTCGCCTTCATTCACGTCCAATTTCTCAACGTAAACTTCCTGGCCTTCTTCAACACGAACTTGTTTTCCGCCTGTTTCAATAATTGCGTACATTTCTGCACCTCCTCATTTACTAAGACTCGCCATCACAGGTGACTATGCTTGAATACCTGGTCTGAGCGGTTGTAGCCGGGTGCGCTACAAATTAATAACAAAATAAATCGTATCACATCATTCATTCATTTGTCAACGGATTCTCAGCGTTTCGCAATGCTTTCTTTTATCTCCGCAATCATTCCAAGACGGCGGATGACCGCAAACGGCCGGACAGCATCCGAGATGGTGATAAACAGCTTTTTATTTGCTATATTATCGAATCTTTCTTTATCGGTACGAAGCAGTCCGGCAACATCAGCCGACGCCTCCACCCAGGCGGCTTCCGCATCGTCACGGCTGTAATCAAGCAGTTCCCTTTCAAGCATGTACAGCACTTCCCAGCTTGACCGGACCCGGCCGGTTCCGCTGCATGACGGGCAGGGGTCTGTCATCTGTTCCAACAGGCTTTGCCTTGTTTTTTTCCTCGTCATTTCCACAAGGCCGAGTCTCGTAAATCCTTTTATGTCGGTCCGCTGTTTGTCAGATGAAAAAGCCTGCTGCAACTCTTTCAGTACAGCTTTGCGGTCTGTGTCTTTTTTCATGTCAATGAAATCAATCAGCAAAATACCTGATAAATTTCTTAGCCGTACTTGCTTTGCAATTTCGGTTGCCGCCTCCATATTCGTTTTGTACACCGTTTCGGAAAGGACGCGCCGGCCTGTGAATTTCCCGGTGTTCACATCAATGACCGTCATTGCCTCAGTCGTTTCAACGACGAGATAACCGCCGCTTTTCAGCCAGACTTTTTGCTGGAGCGCTTTTTCAATCTGCTGCTCAAGCCCGAATGCCGAAAATATGCCTCTTTCCCCTCTATAGAACTCGACTTCAGCTGCAGCAGCGGAATAACCTGACAGTCTTTCTTTCAACTTATTGCAGACCAAGCTGTCATCGGCAGTGATAAGCCTGATATTTTCAAGGCCGGCATCCGTCATGATCTGTTCGATGAAGTCATTTTCTTCATAGATCAATATGGGGGCTGAACGGCCGGAGTATGTGCTGGTCATTTCCCGCCATCGCCTTCTGAGATAGCGGAGTTCCTCTTTCATCTCGCCTAGTTCCCAGCTGAGGCCCGCCGTCCGCACAATCAATCCTTCACGGTTTTCAGTCAGCAGGCGGGCTGTTGATTTCATTTTTTCCCGTTCGGAATCAGCAGCCCGTTTTGAAACGGCAACATAGTTCCCGTCCGGCAAATATACAAGTCCACGGCCCGGCACTTCCACAATATTGGTCAGCTTCGGCCCTTTGTCACCGGTCGGTTCTTTTACCACCTGGACAATGAGCTCTTCGCCCTGTTTCACAAGCTGCGAAATGGAAAGGCTGTCCTTTTCGCCTTCTGCCTTCTTGTTATGTTTAAAAGAAAGCAGCTGATCACGATGCAAATATCCGTTTTTTCCGATTCCAATGTCGACAAAACAGGCCTGCATTCCGGGCAGAACATCAATGACCCTTCCTTTATATATATTGCCGAGTATGCTGGTTTTCCCTGGATGGCGGATCACAACTTCTGCCAACCGGCTGCCTTCAAGAACAGCCATCCGTTTTTCCGTGCCCGCCATATTCAAAATTAGATGTCTCATCGTCCCACTTCCCGATTATGTGCTGTCCTTTATTCTAATCGAAAAGCTCCCCGATTGTACAGGAGGTCCGCTTCTCTTTGAAATATGCCTGAAGGACAAGCTGTTCTTCGGCATTCTTTTCCGGCACGCCTTCCTGGTGGAAAGAATGCTTTTTGGTTCGGTAAAAAAGCGGAAACAGGCCGGTCACTTGTTCATCTCCGCGGACAGAATAATCGACGACCGGTTTTCCGGCAGTAATGGAAGGCCTTGAATACCGTTCAAGCAGGAACCTGATCAGGAGGTACCCCCGCTGCTTCCACTCCTGCCGGAGAGAAAAAAGGATGAATGAAAATACAAGCCACAAATTAAGCTGGTAAGGGATCACAAAAAAAACAGCAGCCGAGCATATGATCAGCAACCCCAGGGAAACAAGCAGCATAACAGCATGGGCTTTTTTAAAGGGAAGACGCACGGAGAGCAGGAGAAACAGCAGTTTTCCTCCGTCCAGCGGCCAGACCGGGAGGAGATTGAACAGAAGGATAGTCAAATTATATTCCATCAAGCGGCGGAACAAGTCAGGAGCAAGCAAACCATTCATGCTTAAGCTAATGGCGAGGACCGCAATAAATAGGTGCTGGATTGGACCGGCAAGGATAACAGCAGCCTCCTCTGCAGCCGGCCTGTTTCCGTATTCTTCCACCTTCGCCACCCCTCCGAACGGCAGCAGCATGACAGAGGTGATCCGCCACTTGTAATATGCAGCCGCAGCAGCGTGGCCAATTTCATGCCAGAAGACGACCGCGAACAATAAAACGACTTCTGTAAAACGGCCGGAAGCGATTCCGAGTCCGAGTACCAGCCAAAAAAGCGGATGAATATGGATTTTGCCGAATAGGTCATTCAAACGGGAACACCTTTAAAGGGTCGATGAAGTCACCGTCTTGCTTAATCGCAAAATAAAATGATCCCGCACCGCTGTCCCCCTGTTTCACTGTTCCGATTCTTGTTTTTGTTTCAATGAAGTCGTATAGCCGTACATCTATATCTTCCAGATTTCCATACCACGTTTCCCATGTTTTCGTGCCGTCGGCATGCTGGATGATGACCGTATTTCCGAACTCTTCTTTTTGGCCTGCAAAAATGACAATTCCCTCTTTTACAGCTTCAACAGCCGAATTTCCGCCTGTTTCAAGATGAATCCCTTCACCGTTTTTCTCAAAGCTTTCCGTCACTTTTCCACCGATTACCGGCACCGCATAATCATAAGAACTCTCCAGTTTATCGCCGGCAGGAGTCCCTTCACGTTCCGCCTCCTTTTCCGGAAGAAGAGCGACCGGTGTGCCGAATGTGTCTTTATACCAGGTAGAAACGGCAGCGAACTGAAACTCCTGCTCGAACGTGCTCGTCACAGCCGAACGGGCTTCATCAAGAGCCGGAGTCGTATCCTTGAATAATATTCCGGCAGATAAAAACAAGGCGGAGGCGGTCAGAATCCTGAATATAAGCCACTCCCTGTTGAAAAGAGGATGCCCTTTGCTGCCTGTTTTCTGAAATTCCTGGGAACTGAGCGGCGCCAGTCCATGCCTCTCCTCCACTCCCGGCAGCTTCACGTAGCGGCCCGGTCTGCCCTCTTGTTTCACAACCCTGCCCTTACTGGCCTGCCGGCGCTTTTCAATTCGTTTGCGCGCTTCTGTCACTCGATTTTTCATATTCACAACCATCCTTCGGCTTTTTACTATCATCCTATGACTTGTCCGTGTGGTTTATGAGTTAGCGTTCGGTGTTGATATGGTGACTTGCAGGGAGTCAGGAGGAAACCGGATTTCAGCACAAAAGAACAAAAGCGCAAGGCGCCCGCTTAGCGGCGTACGCATAAGCGGGGGTACCCGCAGGAAGGTGATCTTTCCTTCCGAAGGGGATCACCGCTTATGACGATAGCCGCTGGCGCCTGGAGCTGGATGACTCCCTTCTCGCTTTTTATCCACAACGCAACAATTTTATATTTTCCTTAACAGCAAAAAAACCCTGCCAGAGACAGAGCGTTTCATGAATATTTTAATTTGAAAGTGGAGTCGGCTTCCGATGCAGATGCTTGCTTTCACCAGGAGCATAGTGCGGTATCCGTTCTTGTTTGCCTTCGGTCGCACTTATGGTGTATTCTTTGCCGCTGTCTGGAGGCGAGCCTCCGGCGGGGTTATACCTTTCCTGCCGCTCCCGTCGGAGGGGATTGCTGAAGACAAAAATAAATGGTACAAGGGGATCCGGTGATACTCCGCTTTCCCTGCATGCGGTGAGAATTCAGGGATTGATGTTTAACAACATCCTTCGGAAACACGGACGAGCCAAAGCCCCGCAGCCCGGAATGCAACAAGCGGTGAGGCTGTACGGAGCCTCCGTAAACCCTTGTCAACAGATAAATCCTCCGATATATCATCCTGTCAATAACAGTTAGCACGGTTATTGAATTCAGTCTCATTTGAAGAGGCAGTTTCAGGGCGTCCGTTTGAAAAGATTCCCCTCAGGCTGAATTAACGGATTCCGAAAAATTTCTTCATCTTTGCGAACATTCCTTTTTCCTCTTCCAATGAGAGGAGCGGGACTGATTCACCGAGTATCCGGCGAGCAATGTTGCGGTAGGCGATTGACGCTTTCGTTGAAGGATCAAGCGCGATCGGTTCACCGCTATTGGAAGCCTTGATGACATTGTCATCATCAGCGACGATTCCAAGCAGGTCGATAGCCAGGACAGAAACGATTTCATCGACATCAAGCATATCGCCGCTTTTCATCATATGATTGCGGATCCTGTTGACAACAAGGCGCGGCGACTCGATTTGATCTTCCTGTTCCAGAAGGCCGATGATACGATCAGCGTCTCTTACGGATGACACTTCCGGTGTGGTGACGACAATCGCCTTGTCCGCACCTGCGACGGCATTTTTGAAGCCCTGCTCGATACCGGCCGGACAGTCAATCAGAATATAATCGAAGTCTTGCTTAAGCTCGTTAATGATTTCTACCATCTGTCCAGGTGTCACCGCCGACTTATCTTTGGTCTGGGCAGCCGGCAGCAAATATAAATGTTCAAACCGCTTATCTTTGATCAAGGCCTGCTGCAGCCGGCACCGGCCTTCAGCAGCATCGACAAGATCATAAATAATCCGGTTTTCAAGCCCCATAACGACATCCAGATTCCGTAGACCGATATCCGTGTCAACAAGGCACACTTTTTTTCCTGTAAGGGCCAGAGCGGTTCCGATATTCGCTGTAGTGGTTGTCTTACCTACCCCGCCTTTGCCAGATGTGATGACGATTGCATCTCCCACGCTGCATTCCCCTTTCTATTTCAACCTGTTTAACTGCGGCCTGATATGGGTCAAATACTGAAGCCGCTCAATCAGGATTTGATGGTTTTCATCTATATAGGCACATTCCATATCGAGTTGATCTTCTTCGTTTTTCGAATCGGGTGACCTTGAAATCACATCTGCGATTCTAAGCTGTGATGGTTTCATGATGGAAGCAGCGACGACGGCATCTTCGTTTCCGTTGCAGCCGGCATGAGCGATTCCTTTCAATGCCCCCAGCACGAAAATGTTGCCTGCAGCCTTGACGGTACCGCCGGGATTGACATCGCCGATTAAAAGCAGGTCGCCTTTCACCTCCAGAACCTGTCCTGAACGGACAATTTTGGCCGCGGACAGCACTTCCTGGCTTTCTTTCCATTCGCGCGCCTCTTTTTTGGTCATGACACTGGAGTTTATTTCTTCTACGACTAGATTCTTTTTGGTGCGGATCAATTCACGGATCTGCTCTTCCTGCTCCTTTGTCAAATAGCGATTGCCCACTTCCAGACGGACAATAACCAGGGGGCGTTCTTCATCTTGATGATGGTTAGAAGAGAGTTTATGGTCAAGCTCCTTAAGGAGCTCATCAAACGAACACTTGTCATCGATGTACAGGGTCAAGCCTTTTTTCGTGCCTTTGATCGCCACGTATTGCTGATTGTGTCCCATATGAACTGTTCACCTCAGAGAATAATAATTCGACAAATCGTCCGGAACTCCTTTTTTCCGGAAGACCGGTTCAGCTTTCCTGCAGATTGGCTTTCCGCAGGTCGATAAACCATTTCCTGAACGGAAAAAAGACGGCCAGGACGAATAGCGCATTCAAAATGAGCGTCGGATAAAGCCTGTTATTCAGGAAAGTCTCAAACAGCATATGGGTAATGCCGATCAAACTGTACATCCCATAAACCGTAAATTCCAGTGCAGCCACCATGCCGAGACCGACAAGCAGCACGACAAAAAAGCTGGCATGAAGAAACTTCATCAGCTGGACAGTGATATAGGCAAAAAAAGCGAACGTGAACATATAAATGCCAATAATATCAGTGTATACCAGATCATAAAGCAAGCCTGTGAACATGCCGTAATAAATTCCATATACAGGATCATAAAAAATGGCGATGAACAGGATGGTAATAAATAAAAAGTGGGGTACGGGCAAATAAAGCAGCCCGAACAGCTCAGGCGGCATATTGTCTGCAAAAATGCTTTCAGCGATCAAAATGAACAGGACAACAAAAGGAAGGATGGCTCTGGTCATCCCTCATCATCCTCCTTTTGCTGATCCAATTCAGGTTCCGGAGAAACAGCCTGCCGTTCCACGATCACCACATGGTCAATATCATAAAAGTCTGCGGCAGGCTTGATCAGCGCTGTCTGGGTCAATCCGTATTCATCCGACTGCACCTCAATGATTTCCCCGATGACGAGCCCTTCAGGAAAGACACCGCCAAGGCCGGAGGTCACAACCATTTCCCCTTTTTTCACTTCCACATCAAACGGGATACGCTTAAACAGCAATGCCTGCTTGTCCGGGTCATATCCTTCGATAAGGCCGAACACTTTTTCTTTGCCGCTGACTACCGCAGATATGCGGTTTGTCCGGTCCATACCGCTCAACAGCTTGACACTCGACGTAAACTGGGCAGTGAATTTGACCCTTCCAAGCATGCCGTCCGGTGTGATGACAGCCATATCCTGTTTCACACCGTGCTGTGCTCCTTTATTGACAGTAATCATTTCATTCCAGCGATCCGGACTGCGGGCAATGACAGTGGCCTGGATCGGATTCATATCCGATAAGTCATCTTTTTTATCAAGGATGTTCCGGAGCCGACCGTTTTCATCCCTAAGCTCGTTAGCTTCGATTGAAAGCTCTACATATTCGTCAAGGCGGGCCTTGAGCCTCGCATTTTCGCTGTACAAATTCTTCATTTCATCTACGTTTTCAAAGAAACCCGCTACAAATTGAGCGGGTTGGTGAAAGACCGACTGAAACCATCCGGTCGTATCTTTGACTAACTGTTCCGGCCAGGACAGCTGCTGGCGGTTATTCAAGGAAAAACCGATCAATGCCACGAGAAAGATGATGCTTACTAGCAGGACGATAAGCCGTTTATTGAAAAAGAATTGTGGCATGACTACACCCTCTTATTTCTTTCTCGACCTGGAAGTGATACCTGTCTTTGATTTGAATAGATGAAGATTTTCAAGGGCTTTTCCTGTTCCGATAGCAACACAATCGAGTGGATCTTCGGCAACAAGCACCGGCATTTTCGTTTCATCGCTGATTACCTTGTCCAAATTGCGGAGCAGTGCACCCCCGCCTGTCAGAACAATGCCGCGGTCCATAATATCCGCTGCCAGTTCTGGCGGTGTTTTTTCCAATGTGTTTTTAACAGCTTCAATTATCTGTTCAACCGTATCTTTCAGTGCACCTGAAATTTCCTTCGCGGTGACGGTAATCGTTTTCGGCAGCCCGGTGAGGAGGTCGCGGCCGCGGATATCCATGTCTTCCACGCCTTCCGGCTCTCCGGCTGAACCGATTTCGAGTTTGAGCGCTTCAGCTGTGCGCTCACCGATCATCAAATTGTACGTCTTCTTGATATACTGGATGATCGCTTCATCCATTTCATCGCCGGCCACTCGGATGGACTGGCTCGTGACAATGCCTCCAAGTGAGATGATGGCCACTTCTGTCGTACCGCCGCCGATATCGACAACCATGCTTCCGGTCGGTTCCCATACAGGCAAATTCGCTCCGATTGCCGCTGCAAACGGTTCTTCAATCGTATACGCCTCTTTAGCCCCGGCTTGTTTTGTCGCATCCTCAACCGCCCGTTTTTCAACTGCGGTGATTCCTGATGGCACACAGACCATCACATTCGGTTTGCGGGCAAAACCGGACCGGTTTTTCTGTGCCTGCTTTATAAAATATTTCATCATCGTTGCAGTAGTTTCAAAGTCAGCAATGACACCGTCTTTCATCGGGCGTACGGCCACGATGTTCCCCGGAGTCCTGCCGATCATATTTTTCGCATCGTTACCAACAGCTTCTATGGAACCTGTATCTGTACGCAATGCCACGACTGAGGGCTCCCGAACAACGACACCTTTTCCTTTAACATACACAAGCGTGTTAGCAGTCCCTAAGTCTATTCCCATATCTCGAGAAAATCCACCAAAACCCAGCATTCACGTATCTCCCTTTCTTATGTGTAAAAACTCATAATTTTAATTATACGATAAACGAAATCAAAAGGATAGTATCATACGTATCCTTTTTCTTTCAAACTAATGAATTTTTGATCTCCGATAATCAAATGATCAAGTACTTCAATGCCAATGATTCTGCCGCATTCGACAAGGCGTTTCGTAACTTCAATGTCTTCGCGGCTCGGCGCCGGATCCCCGCTCGGGTGGTTATGGATGCAGATGATCGAAGCAGCCGATCTCCGGAAGGCCTCTTTGAAAACCTCTCGCGGATGAACAATGGACGCATTCAAACTTCCTATGAATACAGTCTGCCGGTGCAGCACCTGGTTCTTTGTGTTCAAATACAAACAGACAAAATGTTCCTGCGTCAAAAAACGCATATCATCCATCACAAACCTGGCACCATCTTCAGGGGACCTTACTGCATATCGGTCATTGTACTGGAGGCGGCCAATCCTGCGGCCGATTTCCACTGCTGCAAGAATTTGGACCGCTTTCGCTTCACCGATTCCGTTGATTCCCGTCAGTTCTTCCACAGAAGCATTTTTCAGCATGCGGAGTCCTTCGAAATGCCGGATAAGGCTCCCGGCAAGTTCCATGACCGACGTATCTTTAGTCCCCGAACGAAGCAGGATGGCCAGCAACTCCGTGTTCGACAGGCCGGAAGCTCCTTCTGAGAGCATCCGTTCCCGCGGGCGCTCCGTATCAGGATAATCCCTTATCATAAGGGCAGGATTTGTCGCCAATCAACATTCTCCTTTCAAGGGGCGGCAAAGGAGAAAGAACAAGGGTGAAAAAGCCCCTCGTCAATTTTTAAAAAAGCCGAGTGCGGACAGTTCCCGGACTGTCCTTGAAACAGGAAGCCCGACAACACTGAAATAATCGCCGCTGATTTCTTTCACAAACAGCGCGCCGAGACCCTGTATGCCATAGGCACCAGCTTTATCATACGGCTCGCCGCTTGCCAGATAAGATTCTATTTCTTCTTCGGTAAGATTCCAAAAACGGACATCGGTTGATGAATAAAATGTTTTCTCTGCTTGCGGAGTTACCAGGGCCACGCCTGTATATACAGTGTGTACACGGCCGGACAGAGTCTTTAACATTTCGCGCGCCGCCATATCGTCTTCCGGCTTGCCCAATATTTCCCCATCAAGCGCCACCACTGTATCCGCCCCGAGTACAAACCCTTCAGGATAGCTTTTTGCAACATCTGCAGCTTTTTGCAGTGCAAGCGACATGACGATGTCATGCACTTCTTTTGTTTCATCCATTCTCTCTTCAATTGTGCTCGGCACAACCTCAAAGGAAATCCCTGCGTTTTCAAGCAGTTCTTTCCTCCTTGGAGAACCGGATGCCAGAATCAATCGCTTCATCCTGTTATCCACCCTTTTATCCAAAATCTTCATTATTTCAGTGACTATAGCATAGCAAAGCAAGCCACTTTCGACAAATATTAATATGTAAAATGCACAGCTCTATACATTTCGACAAAGACAGTGATTTTCTGTCTGATGTCCCAGTCCCATTTTAAAAGATGTTTTTCCCTTTTCCCAGTCCCTTTCCCTAAAAAACAGAAAAAGAACCGAGAATTTTTCCGGTCCTTTTATCATAAACGCTGTTCAGCTGTCCATCCCTTATATATTACGAGCCCGTCCAGCAATGCCTGCTGGGCATCCCAGAGGTTGCGATCCTTGCCGGCCGATGCCCATTTATTATATGAAGCATAAGCCGCATTCAGCTTCACGCCGAAAGCTTTTGCAGTTTTGTCAATTTGCTCAAGGTTTGCCCATTCTTCATACGCTTTTTCAAGGCTGTCATTCCCCGCGCCTGGTTTTGTATTTCCGGCAAGTGCAGATCCGGTTAAGGACACCAGTTTTTCATGGACGGATAAACCTGTTTCGTAGTATTGTTTCAGTTTTTTTTCGGAAACGGGCTGCTCGTCCACCGAAAAAGCTTTCGTATACACATCCTGGCCAGTCTGTTTATACGTTTCAGCGATCTCCTGGATATCTTCTCCTTCCGCGATTCCGATAAAAAGGAATGCTTTGTCGCCGGCCGGCATCACAACCGCTGGATACCCTTTTTCATGTAGGTTTTTTTCGAATTCAGCTGCGGTATCCTCTGTCGAGAAAGCCCCTCCCTGGATGACCTGTGCGCTGTAGGCCGGAATCACATCGCCCCCGGCACCTGCATCCTGCACTTCTTCGCCGCCTTCCCCGGCCGCTTTCAGTTCAACGGGCAAATCATTGCGGACGAGCAATGAAAGAATCATTATTCCGAGAAGTGTTCCAATCACGATGGCCCCAGCCAGCGGCAGAAGCCATCGATTCAATCCATTTCCTTTGGAGCGGCTGCTACCCGCTTTCCTGTGCGGAAGGTGAATGAGTTTAGCCGGCTTACGGCGTGGTATCGGTGATCTAGACGGGCGCCGGGCGGAAGTTTTTTTCGTTGCCCTCGGGATTCGCGGAGAACTGGAAGGCTCGCGGGATGCGGCCAATTCTTCCTGTTCATCGTCAAGCCTCATCTTATGGATTTTCCCATTGTAAATGATTGTGATTTCACGGCGGTCCTGCTTGTCCATGCTGCTCACTCCAATCCTATTACTGACCTTCACCGTAACAAATTCACACAAAAAAAGAACAAGACATTTGTCGCCTTGTCCTAAAAACCTTCCGCCAAATTTCGAAAGAAGTTTAATCAGTAAACAGGAATTTTGAGTTTTTGCCCGGCATGCACGTTATCACCATTGAGGTTGTTATAATTGCGGATGACCGTTTCCCCGCTTCTGCTGTTAAAATACTTCATTGAGATGGAATATAGTGTTTCACCGCTTAAAACGGTGTGAGTCATGATCGTAGACCGGGCCGCCGTATCGTCCCCGGATGATTCGGATTGTACTGAATCTTCCACGGAAGCTGTGTCCCGATCCCCTTCCTCTGAACCGGATGTTTCATTGAAAAACGCCCCTGAAACGAGGGGGTTTTCTTTATAAGCCGGCTGCGGTGCATGAAATGCCGGGCCGAATTCAAACTTTCCGGCTAAAGAAGGATAGTAATAGTTCCGCAGTTTCACTGAAAAAGCGAGTGGATTCTGTCTTTCACTTAAAGCTGTTCTCTCCGGGTTGCCGGTAAACGAAAAGGAAACAATCTGATAATGCCGTTTTTGTTTTTCAAAAGTTTTCAAAAAATCTTCTAGAGCATAGTAATCTTCAGCCTCTACCTCAAGTACTGTATCCATAGGAATCAAGCCTTCCGGTTTCGGATGCTCTTCCGTGACCCCTGCCGCGGAAGCCTTTTTTTCGGCACCTTCTTCAGGACCGGCAAAATCAGCTTTTAACAGGAGGCTTCCCGAAACAGTTTCCGCACGTTCAATGTCGAGAATGACCTGCTCCTGAAAAAGCTTCACGGGTATTTTTTGCTGAAGATCCACCGCTGCGCTCTCACCGCCGCCGGTTTTCACTCTAGTTTCCTCGAGAGCTGCCAGCAGTTTCTGCTCCGTTTCAAGTTCGTTTTCAAGCCGGGTAAGTTCTCCCCCATGCGGACGGATATAAAAGAAATATAAGGCCATAAGGAGCATGAAGACCATGAATGCAGCTCCGCCGATGATCATCCATTCTTTTCTATCAAGCTTATTGATCATGGCTGTTCCCCCTCCAGTGCCGCCTGCTGAATCTCAAGTGTATTCAGAAGAAGTTTATATTCGCCGAGGTAACGCGGCAGTCCGGAATCAGGTTCTTCTTCCAGTTTGAGTGATGCAAGCGTCAGCAATTCAGCGCTCATCACATAGCTGGATCCCTTTAATCGATTAAGGAAATAAGCCGATTCCCTGTTCGTATCAAACTGGGCAATCAATGTTACCGAATGGGTTTCTTCCTTATAATCGAATTTCATCAGATAACCCCGCTCTGGAAGGAGGCTGGTAATATGCTCAAGAAAGAAAACGGTTGGCAGGCGGCTTGATTCAGCCCAGCCGACGGCTTCCTGGAGCATTGCCGCCGAACTTGCCGATCCGCCGCTGGCGGCATGTTTCTCAGCTTCCAGCCTCAGGTTCCTTACATCTTCGACACGCTCTCTGACCGCCTCTTTTTCCGCTTTTACCGACTGAATTTGCCAGAGCATTATGGAAAGCACTCCTGTAAAAACAAGGGCAACAACGGCTGATGCCGCCAAAAAAGCATATGATTTCCTCTCTTTTTTTGGAAGCAGATTAATGTCGGCAAGCATCACAGCACCTCTTTCAGCGCAAGGCCTGCAGCTGTGTAGAACGATGAGGGAAGGATGTCATCAGCACCTTCGGCTTGAACATTGTGCTGATTGATACGGAATACCGGCAATTCAAACCGTTCAGCAAGCCTCATTTCGATAAAAGACAGTTCCGGGTGATCACCATTCAGCAAAATAGCGGTAACCCCTTCCCTGCCCTGGTTAAGACTGTACCTGTAAAAGTTGATGATCCGTTCAACTTCAGTTGCCGCATCCTCCAGCTGGCCGAACAATTCCTCAGGTGCTCCGCCCCACTTGATTTCCTGCAAGCCCTGGCGATTATTGGTGAACTCCCATTCCGTCCCGTCCATATCCATTTTCAGATGCCTCATAAAAACCGGCCTGTCCTTATGGAATACACTCACATTCATCATATCCAAGTCAGCCTGTACAAGCAGCAGATGGTCGTCCGGTTTTGTCTGTCCGGCTGCATGGAAAAGCCGGTAGATCGATAACGGTGAAATATCAGCAGCAACAGGACGAAGCCTGGCTTCTTCCAGTAATTCGGCATACTGCCTTACGACCGGTTCCGGTGCAGCAAACAATAGAATGATTTTCTCATCCCCCTCTTTACCGGTCAGGATGAAATCAAAGACTGGATCTTCAAATGGCAGGTGAATGCTGGCACCGAGTTCCATGAAAAGGTGGCCTTTAATTTCATCATCGGCAAGCGAACCCGGTATTTTAATTTGCCGGATGACAATATAAGGATCAGGCACAAGAAATCGGACAGGCCTTCCTTTTATTCCCCAGTCAGCCGCACACTCATCCAAAATAAGGCCAAGAGTTTCAGCATCCTGAATCACGCCGTTAAGAATGACGCCGTGAGGAAGCGTCCTTTCCTTGTGCGACTTGATGGTCAGCGGATCTTTTTGTTTGAGCTCAAGCAGCCGGATTGTATAGTCCTTGATGATCAGGTTGACCGGCTTGTTTTTCGCAAGTAATCCAGAAAAAAGCATGGAGATCCCCCCGATTAATCGTCAATAAAAGTTAAAGTACCAGGTTAACAGCCTTTCGCCGAAAAAATAGGCGGTCAACGTTCCCAATCCAATAAATGGGCCAAACGGAATCGGCTTTTTCCGTTCAAGCTTGCCCGCCAGCAGGCCGAGGATGCCAAACAGCGCGCCATAAAAAGTAGAGAAAAAGAATGCGAGCATAACTCCCTTCACACCCAGCACAAGGCCGAGCACCCCGAAAAGCTTTACATCACCGCCGCCCATGCCCCCTTTTGAAAGGACGGCAACCGCATATAAAAGTGCGAATCCGGCTGCCCCGCCTGTAAAGGGGGCATACCAGGGCTCAAGCGGAAAGAACATCCGCAAAAGAATGAACAGGCCTCCAAAAAACAGCAAAACCTTATTAGGAATAATCATATATGTGAAATCCGAAACAAATACGATGATAACCAGTGAAATAAGCGGCAGTGCAACAAACAGTTCACCTGTCCAGCCGACAAAAAGCGGTGCAGCGGCAAACAGTGCCGCGGTAAGCAGCTCCGTTGCCGGATACAGCGGTGAAACCCGGGTGCCGCAGTGCCGGCATTTCCCATGCTGGCGAAGATAAGACACCACCGGGATGAGGTCTGCCGCTGTCAGGGTTGTGCCGCATTCACCGCATGCCGACCTCGGCTTGATGATGGAACGGCCTGCCGGGATGCGGAGGCCGACAACGTTGTAGAAGGAGCCGAGGATGAGGCCAATCAAAAAAATGTAGGTGTAAAATAGTAAATTCATTATTTTAAGCTATTTTACTTTACAGGCTCAGCTTCAATTAACTCAGTTTCAGTAGCGTCAGAATTTGATTGTGTTTTTATTAAAGAAACAGCTTCATGATCAGAAATTGAAAATACTCCACCAGAGTATTTTACTGTGAAAGTGTCATCTTTCGCTTTATCTAAGTAATCTTCTAATTTATTAAAGTCCCATTCGTTTACAGTTGGATCTGAGGCGTGTGCCAACTTAGCTGCATTTATAATTTGAATTGCGTCTGCTACTGTTGCATCATTCTCCGTCTTATCAATGATCTTCCCGACACTAGGAACCGCAATCGCCGAAATAATCCCCAAAATCACAATGACAGCCAGCAGTTCAACGAGTGTAAAACCTTTCTCATTCTTCCTCAATTTTTTCAACATCTCGCAACACTCCCTCTTCGTTTTGTAGTAATTTATATAAAAGCGCCACTACCCAATCTGATTGAAAATATCGAACATCGGCACGATGATGGCAAGCACGATGATACCAACCAGGGCAGCGAGGATGACAATCATCAACGGTTCTATAACAGCTTTAAGCCGGTCGGTTGCCGTTTCGACTTCCGCTTCATAAAAGTCAGCCACTTTGGCGAGCATTGCATCCAGTGATCCGGTTTCTTCACCGATTGCGATCATTTGCGTGACAAGCGGCGGGAATACCCAGTGCTCTTTCATCGGAGCAGCAAGCGATTGGCCGGATTCCAGTGATTCACGTCCGCGATTGAGAACGCGGGCGATCACTTCATTCCCGACTACGCGTTCCACAATCGACAGCGCCTGCAGGATCGGCACCGAGCTGGCAAAGAGCGAGCTGAGTGTCCTTGCCATACGGGCCAGGGCTGCCTTTTGCAGCATCTTGCCGAAAATCGGCATCTTAAGGACGGCATAATCAAGGTAATACTTCATTTCTTTATCACGCCTGATGAAATGGATTGCCGCATATGCGAGCACAAATAACAGAACGAAAAGCCACCAGAATCGCTGCATGAACATACTGGCATTCAGAACCACCTGTGTAATCGCCGGCAGCTCGGCGCCAAATCCAGCAAACATATCCACAAAAACGGGGACGATTGCAATGAGCAGGAAAACGACCACGGCAACGGCCAGAGTTCCGACGACAGCCGGATAGGTAAGCGCTGAAATGACTTTCTGACGGATACGGTGCATTTTTTCAAAGTGATCAGCCAGCTGTTCCAGCGTTTCATCCATGTTGCCGCCTGCTTCTCCAGCCCGCATCATGTTAAAGAACAGGGGCGGAAAGACTTTAGGGTGCTTGCTGCAGGCTGCAGAAAGCGGATTGCCTTCCCGAAGCTCATCCTCTATATGTATGAGCGCTTTTTTAAGCGTCTTGCTCTCTGTCTGCTCGGAAAGGATCCTGGTCGCATTCACCACCGTAACTCCAGCTTTCAGAAGTGTTGAAAACTGGCGCAGGAAGATGACAAAGTCGCGGAGTTTCACCTGCCTCCCGACCGTTATTTCCTTATTCCAGATCGTTTCCGGCACCTGGCTGATTTCAAGGACGGCGATATTTTTTTCCCGGAGTTTCAAAACAGCTTCACGCCGGGTATCTGCCTCGATTTTGCCTTTTCTTTTTTTTCCTGATTTCTCGCGCCCCTCGAACCGGAAATAGCCCATGTCAATCCAGCTCCTCTACGAAAGGCAAAGCTGCTTCCCTGGTGATCATGCCGCTGTCCATCAGTTCTTTGACTGATGAGCCGAATGTATGCATCCCCGCAGTTCTGCTCGTCTGCATGACATTTTGGATTTGATGGATTTTTTCGTTGCGGATCAAGTTCGCTACAGCTGGTGTATTCGTCAAAATTTCAGTCGCTGCCCGCCTCCCTGAACCGTCACTTATCGCGAACAGGCGCTGGCTGATGATGCCGACAAGCACGGAAGCAAGCTGAACCCTTATTTGCGCCTGCTGATTCGGCGGGAATACATCGATGATCCTGTCAATCGTTGCCGGTGCTCCTGATGTATGTAATGTGCCAAGGACAAGATGACCTGTTTCCGCCGCCGTAATGGCAGTTGAAATCGTCTCCAGGTCCCTCATTTCACCGACGAGAATGACGTCAGGATCCTGTCTCAGGGCAGCACGAAGCCCGTTTGCAAACTTGTTTGTGTCAAAGCCTATTTCCCGCTGGTCGATAATGCAGCTCCCATGGCGGTGCAAATATTCGATCGGGTCTTCAAGCGTGATGATGTGCTTGTTCGCTGTCTGGTTCAAATGATCGATCATCGCCGCCAGTGTCGTCGATTTGCCGCTTCCTGTCGGCCCTGTTACCAGAAGAAGCCCCTGCGGCTTTGACACCATCTCTTTCAGGACCGGCGGCATGTGGAGTTCCTCAATCGCCGGAATGGCTGTCGGCACAATTCTTACCGCCATGCTGATGCAGGACCGCTGATAATACGCATTTATCCGAAACCGGGAAACGCCCGCAATACTGTAGGAAAAGTCAAATTCCCGCGCCTGTTGGAAATCGTCCCACTGGTGTTCCGGAATGGCAGCCCGCGCCATCGCTTCAGTATCTTCAGGCTGCAGCGATTCCTTGCCGTATTTTTTCAGCACGCCGTTTATCCGCATGATCGGCGGTACACCTATCGTCAGGTGCAAGTCGGATGCTTGCAATTCGTATGCTGCCCGAAGCAAATTGTTCAAACGCTGTTTCATTCTCTTCACCTACTCGCTGTTTGTGACGCGCAGCACTTCTTCGGTCGTCGTCACGCCTTCTTTCACTTTGAGGAGCCCGTCATCAATCAAATAAATCATTTTCTGGTTTGTGGCATAGTCACGGATGTTCCCCATTGATTCCCCATCCATGATCATCCGCCTCATCTCATCATCGACTGTCATGAGCTCATGTATGGCGACCCTGCCTTTATAGCCGGTCATATTGCACGTTCCGCAGCCTCTTCCCCGCATGATCCTTTCGATTGTAATTCCGCGTTTCGAGAAAATTTCAAGCTCCCTTTTCGTCGGTTCCTGCACTTCGCCGCAGTCGCGGCATACCTTCCTGACAAGGCGCTGGGCGACTACGCCTGAAAGTGAAGCTGCAACAAGAAAGGGTTCCACCCCCATGTCGGTAAGGCGGGTGATTGATGTCACTGCATCATTTGTGTGCAATGTACTTAAAACAAGATGCCCGGTAAGGGAGGCCCGCACCGCAATTTCAGCCGTCTCTTTATCCCGGATCTCACCGACCATGATAATATTCGGATCCTGCCGCAAAATCGAGCGCAAGCCCCGAGCAAACGTCATCCCGATTCCTGCATTGACCTGGATCTGGTTAATTCCTTCAATCTGGTATTCTACCGGGTCTTCGATGGTGATGATGTTGACTTCCTCACGATTCAAATGATTGAGGGCCCCATAAAGCGTAGAAGACTTTCCGGATCCTGTCGGGCCGGTAATCAGCACAATGCCTGTCGGCTGTTCGATCAGCTTGTAGAACCGTTTTAAATTGACCTTATTGAAGCCAATCTTGTTCAAGTCATTCAGCGCGCTGCTCAAATCGAGGATGCGCATGACGACTTTTTCACCGTAGATGGTCGGAAGCGTCGCGATCCTTATGTCAACCGGATGAAAATCAAGGTTTGTCTTAAGGCGGCCGTCCTGCGGCAAACGGCTTTCTGTAATATCGAGATCCGCCATGATTTTGATGCGGGCCGTCATGACGTTTTGCATATGTTTTGGAAGCGATCTCTCTACCCTTAACACGCCGTCCACGCGGAATCGGACATCGAGCTTCGATTCGTGCGGATCAAAGTGGATGTCGCTCGCTCGCTGCTGGACCGCACTTTTAAGAATCTGGTTGACAAGCCTCACAACCGGCGAATCTTCATCGGTGATCCGCTCATCTTCTCCAAGCCCGCCGGCCGGCATTTCTTTCATCAGCTCTTCCATCGACTCATCGATTCCATAATATTTGTTGATGGCCTTCAAAATATCATCTTTGGTGGCTATCGCCGTCTCAATCTGGAAGCCGGTGGACAGGCGCAAATCATCAATTGCATAAAAGTCCATCGGATCGGCCATGGCGACAAACACCCTGTCGCCTTCCTTCTTTAAGGGAATGACAAGATTGCGGCTGGCGAAGTCTTTCGGAATCAAGCTGATCAGCTGAGTGTCGAAAGGATAGCGGTACAGGCTGACATGCGGGATTCCAAGCTGGAATTCGAGTACTTCGATCAATTGCTGTTCCGTTATGTATCCGAGCTGCAGAAGCGCATCTCCCAGTTTCTGGCCTTTGCTTTTTTCAGCCAGAGCATTGGACAGCTGTCCGTCTGTTATCAAGCCTGCTTCCACGAGCAGGTCCCCGAGGCGTTTCCTTGTTGTGCTCATACTGACCCTCCCGTTCAATTCCCTTTGATCACTTCTCCAGGCTGGTCCCAGATCGAACCGCCGTTTCTGTCTGGCCAGTCAGCCGGACCGGTCTGGCCGTTTTCGGCTTCTGTTTCATTCCCCGGCTCTGGATCATCGCTGATGCCTCCTGGTTCCAAATCTGAAGCTGTTTCTTCCGTTTCTGGAGGTGCGCTGCCACTTCTGGCAGCACTGCCTTCCCTGAGCGGCCGGACTTCAATCCGGTGAACAGGCGAATAATAATCTTCAGCAAGCACCATTTCAGACAGTAGTTCGCCTGCAGGTGTTTTTTCAATCCGGAACAATTGAACGGAATATCCCGGAGATCCTTCTTCAGTCACTTTCTTTTCTCCTGGCGCAAGCAAAGAAGAATACTGCACGACCGTTTTCGGATTATAGGATGCCTTTTCCCCCAGGACGGCCTCATATTGAAGGAAAAAAGGAATTCCGCTGATTTCGACGGTCAGAATGTCTTCTGTCAAATCGAACGTTATCGTATATGGTGTTGGATTGGGGTTATAGAAAACAAAATCCAAATTTCCGGCCAATACCTTTGCTTCATAGCCAGGAGGAATATCTTCTGGCACCGCATTGCCGATATGGCGCTCGACGATCGAGAAGTTTGTTTCAGCTGCAGCCCTATACAGAGCGGACGAAATTATTGAAAGATACAAGCCCTGTTCACCTGGAACCCCTTTTTTTCCGAACGTATTCAATACCGAAAATGAACTTTCCGGCAAAATCGTATACGTTTCACCCGGCTTTACATAGTCATGGAGAATAGGCATTTTGTCTGCCAATCCGGTAATGGACACACGGGCCACAACTTGTTTTTCCGCTCCATCAACGTCCCTGAACGCAAGAAGGGAATACGTATGGACTCCTGTCTTCATCTTTTCGGCATCTTGGAGCATGTTTTGCTTCAGCCGATCAATGTCCAGGACAGAAAGAATCGTTTCGCCTGCCAGCAGCCGGGCCGACCGATATACCTCTTCATCGTTGACAGTAATAACAGGCTTATTGTTTTGACCGTCTTGGACAGCTGCAATGGAAGTCTCCACATCAATCATAACGCCATTAATCGGATACGTTTTATCCTGCATCTTGAGCTGAAACGCAGCTCCCTGCTGCCATTCAGCTGCGATATCTGCCAACTCCGAAGTTGCTTCTTCCTCAGTTAATCCGCTTATATCAGCATCAGCGATTTTCGTTCCTGAAGAATATGTCCCGTTTGCAGAAACCGTTTTTTCATAGACGAATGTACCACCATGTGTAAACGCGATGATAAAAAGGCTTCCTAAAAAAAGCAGTAAGAAAAGTTTCAGTTGTTGTATGTTCTTCATGTTGTTCCTCCTTTCACCGCTCATGGTTCAAAAGACTTATATTTTGCTTTATTCGTGTTTCTTTGACAATCTCCTGCCACATGAATAAAAATCTTATAAAGGCCGGCAAATACTAGCTCGTTTCCATTTCATTAAGGATTGACTCAAGCCGCCCCGATTTCGCACTGTTGTTATTTACCGGTTCTGAATCTGTATCTTGAAAATGCGGACGGCGGCGATCCTTACCAGCTGCATCCATCAAGGACGGCAAGTTTGCTCCCTTTCCTACTTTACCGGCTTGCTCCTCTGTTTCATTCAGCTCAGCTATTTCCTCGAGTACAGCTTCAAGCGGACGTTGACGTTCTGCTGGTTCCTCATTGCCGTGCAATACCGCCCTGTCATCCGCTCCATCCAAATCGTCGAGCCCTTCAAGCAGATTTTCCAGCTGATATTCCCTTCCGTACTTATCATCATTACTTACAGCTTTTGTTTCCATCTCCTCAGAAGCGGGGAGACTGTCCCCTGATGCTCCATTACCCTCAGCAGCGAGATTCAGAGTCTGGCATTCAGAGGCATCATCCCCCATACTGTTTCCCTTTTCTTCAAATTCATCAAGGCTCGCTGCCGTTTGTATAAAAGCAATGCGATCTTTTAAAAGGAAATAAGCTGTAACCGATAATACCCCTGCCGCCGCCAGCCCTGCTGCACCATAAATATATTCCGCTAACAGGGAAAGTGAAGCGATGATACTGGATCCTGCAGTTATGGTAAGTTTGCTTTTAACATTCATCTGTAGCGGAGCAAAATAAAAAATGATTCCGAGTATAACAGCTGCTGCCGCAGCAATAAGCACTGATTCCACAGTTTCACTCCCTCTCACTCTGTTAGATTTTGTCGAATCAATCTACTATTCTTCTAATTTATTGTATAATAAATGTAACAAAGTTGAAAGATTTGTCATATTTTAATTCAATGTAATTAGTTCAAGGGGCAAGGGAGGCATGGGTATTGAGGACTAAAGTCTCAGGTGAAGAAGGGTTTACGTTAATGGAAGTTATGCTGGCATTTACAATACTTGCCATTGCCGCTGTCCCCTTTTTCATGTTTTTCACCCAATCGATGATGTTTTCAGCCGAAAATGGAAAGAAACTGGCCGGAATTCAAACGGCCCGGGAAGTTATGGCGTACATACATGAAAAAAATGTCACAGCAGAAGACTTCACCGTTACGATTGATGGCAATCGGCAAGCGCTTGATTGGTCCCCTCTCATTTCAGATGACAGCGAGGCTTTTAAAAAAACGGCAGTACCGCACACAGTTATCCTTGAACAAAATCAAACGGATTACTTTGTCCGGGTCGTCTCCGCATCCTTTAACGGGCCTGCACCTGCCGGCGGTGCCCCGCTCCAGCCCGTAGCAGTTGAGGTTTACTCAGATGCGGATGCCGGCTCTTTTGTAACTGAGACATTCGGTTATGTCGGGGAGGGTTCATAAGTGAAATTGAAGGCCCCCTTCATGGACAGCAGCGGTGTAACATTGATCGAATTACTGACAGCATTGACACTCACCATAATGGTGCTTGGCGTTTTTTTCAATGCCCTGCAAAACAGCATGAATGCGTATGACAAAACGGCAATACATAACCGTTTGAGGCAAGAAGCAAACATCGTCCTCACCAGTCTTGCTGAAACCCACCGCAAATGGGACCTTCCTTACAAATTGGCGTCAGCAGATAGTGAAATTACCTTGAATGGGGATTCAGGTGAGCGTACGATTTCAAGTGGAGAATTCAAATATTTGGTTACGATAAACGAAGTCAGCAATTTGAATGACGGCCCTGTGGTGATCAATGCTTCCAGCTATCATATTTCATTGACAGTCCGATCAAAACGAAAAGCAGCAGAATCATATACACTGTCAACTTCCATCGACAGAATCAAGGAGGATTGATGCCTATGTTTCATACGGATGAAAAAGGATCAGCGCTTCTTACCGTCCTGCTTATGATTTCCATCATTTTTATATTCGGAGCCGTTCTAGCCAGCTCAGCCATCAGCGGAATGAAGCAGACAAAAATGTCTGAAAGGGACATCCAGGCAATACACCTTGCTGAAATGGGAATCGCACAATTCAGGAAAAATCCTTCTCAGTCGCTAAACAGCACCGGTCCTTTTTACATAAACGGAAAAGACCCGGCAAGTGCTACAGCACTGAAATACTCATATCAATTTGAAAATGTAAGCAGGGACACCCGTACAGGTTTTTTCTCCTTGACCTCGGCGGGTACTTCTCATGGAATAACAAGAAGGATTGATGTAAGCGGTACATTGTACGACGGGAATACACCGCCATGTGACGGCCCGTTTGCACCTGATTGCTATGTGGAAGAGGATGCAGAGGTCAGCCAAAGTGTGATTACAGGAGGTGATATGACCGTTTGTAATAAAGCGAACCTCGAAATTAAAAACGGCAGCCTGTTCGTCGGGGAGATGCTTTACTTGTCCCATAACGCCGGCGGAGCGAACAGTTCATCAATCATTGTCGAAGAGAATGCTTATTTTAGATCTGGAATTACCATGCTGCAGCAAAACAGTCTGATTGTGAAGGGCGATGCTTACTTTTACAATCCCTACATTGACCTGAAAGGCAGCAAACTGCAGCCGTGTCCCCCTGAGAAGCAGGCGGACAGTAACGGACAGGGCAGCCCTAATGTAAACAAGTCCGGTAATGGTAATGAAAACGGAAATAAAGGCCTGGTTTGTGTGGAAGGAACCCTGTTTTATCCAGAAGGTGAAGAATTGCTGGAAAGGAAGACACTGGCGGAAAACACAACTTGCGGTTCGCTTGGCCCAGGCATAGAAAGAGGTATTTTCGCCCGAAGCTTCGAAGCCATTCCGCCAGACAGATTTCCTGACTTCTTCAAAGAGTTCCCGCTGGTTATCATTGAAGAAATTACCTATCAGTAACATTTGTACGGCTGTTAACAGTGATGTTGATTACGGTGTAAAATGGAAAGCAAAAAAATAAAGCAGGCTATTCTGGAGCTTACCCGTTCCTTTCCGCTGCAGACATTCGCTTTCACCACGGACACAAGGGCGACATCCGTTCCTGCTTCCCTCCGGTCGCACTTGTGCCTATGGTGAAAACGAGCCCCTGCTCCGTATATCAACGTACTCATTTTAAAATGCAATGTCTTTGCTTTTCTTCCTACAAAATATTGCCCCTTTAATGGAACATCAAGCGGAAATTGTTTTGGGAATTATAAACCGGTTTATCAGAAGATGCATCTAATGACGGCATGCAGAACCATTTCTGTTACTCTTATAACCCGAATAACAAGAAGAACAGCAGACCATCCATTTTACGGTTTGGCCCGCTGTTCTTCTTGTTATTTAATGTGTGAAATTACAATTTTCTCCCTCACAAAACGAACCAGCTGCCTTTCACGGAGAGGGGCGCGTGTTCACAATCATGAACTGTAAACCGCAACTTTGTTTCGCCCTTTCTGTTTAGCTCCGGTATACATGGCACGGTCGGCATGGCGGATGAGTGCCATCGGTTCATCTGCATCTACAGGGGCCGTGGCTATGCCAAAAGATGCTGTGATTCGTATCATCTCTTTTGATTTATTTTCTCGTTGAATATGCTCTCTTAGCACAAAAGGTTTGCCGGCGATCGTCTGGCGGGCCATTTCTGCAAAAGCGAAGCAGCGATGCCTGTCCATATCGGGAAGAATAACAACAAACTCTTCTCCACCGTAGCGGATGACAGTTCCCCTGTCACCGGTTATTTTTTTCAGCCTGTCTGCCACTTCAATCAAAATCTCATTCCCGCTCTGATGACCGTATGTATCATTAATCGCTTTAAAGTGATCGAGATCAAGCATGATCAGCGACAGGGCCCTTAAGTTCCCGCCTTCAAGCTCAACAAAATTGGAGGCCAGGTACGTTTCCATGTATCGATAATTATATACATTCGTAAGCGAGCACTTTTCACTTTCTTCCTTCGTCTGTTCATAACTCCGGGCATTTTCAAGTGACACACCCAGATAGCTTCCAAGAATGTCGACAATCGTCAGCTGGAATTTTTCGAAGGCGCGCTTTTGCTTCGATGCCAGCAAAATAATACCGACAATTTCACGGTTCCGCTGGATCGGCACAGCCAAAATGCTTTCGACATCACCCGGCAACACGCCTTTGGACAGAAACCGCCATTCATGCCGGCTATGATAAAGCAGGTTCCTTTCCGTCCGCATCAAACGGTTCGTTATTCCATCGGACCGCCAGAATGGGTTTTTTCCCTTTCTTGAGTCTGCTGGCTGTCCCGCTTCAAAGTACCGGAGGAGTTTCGTTTTCCTGCCCCTGTCAACGTCGATGATGTAGGCGAAATCAACAGGCAGCATTCCCGCGATCTTTTCAATGAACAGATCGAGAATATCATCGGAATTCATGCGCCCCGTCAGTTGATGGCCGATATCGCTCGCTTTTTGCAGGTACACATTCATCTTCTGGCTTGTGTAATACAGCTTCACAAAAAGGGAGATTGTCATGAATGGGATGCCGACAAACAAGATTGCAACGGTACCCATTTCGATATACAGCATATAAAGGACGAGGCCAACAGGGAATACGAGCAGGCTTGTGAGCGCCTCCCAGGCTGCATCCTTGCCGAATACAGGCCTTTTTTCTCCAGTCATATACAGCTGAACGACCATTAAAAAAATCTGGTTGGCAGCAAAAATGGCTGCGGCATATAGCATCACCTGAAGTAGCCTGTCCATATCGGACAGCATGATAGCGCCATGCTGGCCTCCCGCAAGGTTGTAGATGGTTCCACCGGAAAGCGATACGAACAGGAACATCAAAAGATTGGCTGGTATGCGGTACGACTGCTGTGAAGGGATTTTCAGCTTGATCAGCAATACGGCTACCGCGGCCTGTGTCAGGACCATTTCAATAAAGAGGCCGAAATATAAAAAAACAGAGAGTGATATCCCCTGGATAAAGAAAACAGGGGTTTCGTTTACAATAATCGGGAAAAAGGCGACAAGGCACATCAGCAATAAAAAGGCGATTATATCTTGTCCGGCACCCTGAATCACCGGGTCAGACGTCTGATACACACCGAGTAAAATAAGCGGCCATAATATTGCTGCCGCACCCCAGAGTCCAGCCGCTTTG
Source organism: Bacillus marinisedimentorum (assembly GCF_001644195.2). Taxonomy (NCBI): domain Bacteria; kingdom Bacillati; phylum Bacillota; class Bacilli; order Caryophanales; family Bacillaceae; genus Bacillus; species Bacillus marinisedimentorum. The sequence continues at coordinate 63,997 of NZ_LWBL02000039.1, forward strand.
GCTTTACTCACCCTCATAAGGCCCTCCACCCTTCTTTGTTCATCTATTTTCATTTTAACAAAATTTTCTTAAAATTGATATCAAAAATTAGGAGAAAGGACTCAATAGCCCTTTCTTCAAGTGAATCTTACCGCCTGTATCACACCCATAAAATTACAAAACAAAAGCAGAACGCACACCTGATAAGAAGTAAAGCGATCCGGTGATGATCAGGATATCGTTTTCCGCAATCAGTTTTGTGGACGCGTTTATTGCATCCATCCAACTTTCATTCCATTCTTTGCGGCCGTTATCCGGATGGATCGAATAAAGAGTCTGCGCGGCGGCAGCGTTAGGAAAATCAAAGCTTGTGTAGATAACCCGGTCTGCCCCCTCTTCCAGCATTCGGGTCATGGCGGGAAGGTCTTTCGTCGTCAGGGCAGCGAATAAAATCCATACTTTTTTCCCTGCATACTTCGTGTGGACCGTCTGGACAAGGCTTCGTATCCCGGCTTCATTATGGGCTCCGTCAAGAATGATTGCCGGCTTATCCGCCACTTTTTCAAAGCGCGCCGGCCAGAATGCATTACGGAGTCCAGTTTCCACATGTCCATCATTGATTATAAACGAATAAAACATCTTCAAAAAATCAGCAGCCATTAATGCAAGCGCCGCATTTGAGATTTGGTGGCGCCCGATCAGGCCTGTTTGCAGCCCCTTTCGATTTGAGAAAGCAGAAAGATAATCGAATGTTTCCGCGTTTTCCATTGAAGTGTGGTTTGAAGTGGTGAAGCCGATTCCATAGCGATACAGCTTGGAGTTCTTTTCTGAAGCCTTTTTCTCGATTACTTTGACAGCTTCAGGGTGATCTGCCGCTGTAATGACAGGAACGCCGTTTTTAATGATCCCCGCTTTTTCAGCTGCTATTTGCGGAATCGTGCCGCCGAGTATGTTTGCATGATCCATGCTGATGTTCGTAATGATGGAAACAAGCGGATGAATGACATTGGTCGAATCGAGCCTGCCGCCGAGTCCGGTCTCAAACAGCACGATATCCGGATATGCCGCATTGGCGAAGTACAGGATCGCCATCAACGTAACAACTTCAAATTCAGTCGGGGCACCCGGGCCGGCTGACTCCGCTTCTTCAACAACGGGCCTGATATCATTTACCAGGCGGACGATGTCATCATCCGGAATCTGGCGACCTCCACAGGCAATGCGTTCGTTGAACCGCTCAATGTATGGTGAAGTAAATGTGCCGACCTCGTAGCCTGCTTCAGTCAATATACTGTTTAAAAAGGCAACGACGGACCCTTTTCCATTCGTCCCTGCTATATGTACAGTTTTCAGCCGCCTTTCCGGATGGCCGAATTGTTCAAGCATCCATTCCATCCGGTCAAGGCCGGGTTTTATCCCGAATTTATGGCGTGACTGCAGCCAGTCAAGTGCTTCTTCATATGTATTTACCATTTTTGTTTCTCCTTCTTCAGTCTGTATCTCTTCGTTTATTATGCCATGAAGGTTTAGCGCGGTAAAGGCACATACTCAGGCAGTCAAAAAATGAGCGGAGTGCATGTGCACTCCGCAGCATATTACTGTTTCAGTTCTTCAAGCCTGCTTTTCACGATATCGCGTTTTTCAAGATAGTCTTTTTCTTTCTTCCGTTCTTCGTCAACTACCGCCTCAGGTGCTTTTTTAACAAAGTTTTCGTTGCCGAGTTTTTTCTGGACACGTGTTACTTCGCCGTTAAGCTTTTCAAGTTCTTTTTCAAGGCGGATGATTTCTTCGGCGATATCGATCAGCCCTTCAAGCGGAAGAATCAACTCCGCCCCTGTCACAACTGCTGTCATTGCTTTCTCATCGGCTTCTACCCCGGTTCCAATCAATAACTCGCTCGGATTGCAGAAGCGTTCAAGATAATCGCGGTTCTTTTCAAGCGTGCCCATCATTGATTCTTCGGTTGTCTTGATCTTCAGCTTGATTTGCTTGCTCATCGGTGTGTTCACTTCCGCCCGGATATTGCGGACTGAACGGATAATGTCAACGAGCAGCTTCATTTCCTCCGATGCCTGCTGATCTGACATTTCCTCTCTCACACCCGGCCAACTTGCAACCGTGATTGAAACGCCTTTGTGCGGGAGGTGCTGCCATATTTCTTCGGTGATAAAAGGCATGTACGGGTGCAATAGGCGCATCGTATTATCGAGAACATATGCAAGCACCGAACGGGTCGTCTTCTTCTGGTCTTCATCATCTCCATAAAGCGGCAGTTTCGCCATTTCGATGTACCAGTCGCAAAGGTCATCCCAAATGAAGTTGTAAAGCAGGCGTCCGACTTCGCCGAATTCATATTTATCCATCATTTTCGAGACATCACGTATCGTCTCATTCAAACGGGTCAGAATCCATTTGTCAGCGACAGTTTTCTCACCGCTCAAGTCGATTTCCTCATACGTCATGCCTTCCATATTCATCAATGCGAAACGTGAGGCATTCCATATTTTGTTGCCGAAGTTCCATGCGGACTCAACTTTCTCCCATTGGAAACGCAAATCCTGTCCCGGTGTTCCGCCTGTGGCGAGGAAATAGCGCAGTGCATCGGCGCCATACTTATCGATGACTTCCATCGGGTCGATTCCGTTTCCGAGTGATTTGCTCATTTTGCGTCCGTCTGCATCGCGTACAAGGCCATGCAGCAGTACGTCTTTGAACGGCCGCTTCCCGGTAAATTCGATGCCCTGGAAAATCATGCGGGCAACCCAGAAATAAATGATGTCATAACCCGTTACAAGTACATCCGTCGGATAAAAACGTTTAAAGTCAGCCGATTCCTCATCAGGCCAGCCCATTGTTGAAAACGGCCAGAGTGCCGAGCTGAACCATGTGTCAAGGACATCTTCATCCTGCTTCCAGTTTTCGATATCCTGCGGCGGCTCATGGCCGACATGGATTTCGCCTGTTTCTTTATGGTACCAGGCTGGAATGCGGTGGCCCCACCAGAGTTGTCGGGAAATGCACCAGTCACGGATATTCTCAATCCAGTGCATATACGTTTTTTCAAATCGCTCCGGAACGAAGTTCACTTTTCCATCTGTTTTCTGCAGCTCGATCGCTTGTTCCGCCAGCGGGCCCATTTTAACAAACCACTGGGTGGAAAGATACGGTTCAACAACTGCCCCGCTCCGCTCGGAATGACCGACAGAATGAGTGTGCTCTTCAATTTTCACGAGCACGCCTTCATCTTGAAGATCCTTCACGATTTCTTTGCGGCATTCAAACCGGTCCATGCCCTGGTATTTGCCGGCATTTCCGTTCATGGTACCGTCTTCATTCATGACAAGGACACGTTTCAGGTTATGGCGGTTGCCGATTTCAAAGTCATTCGGGTCGTGGGCCGGGGTGATTTTCACCGCACCGGAACCGAACTCCATATCGACATAGTCATCACCGACAATTTCCAGTTCGCGGCCGATAATCGGCAGGATTGCCTTATTGCCGATCAAATGTTTATAACGGTCATCTTCCGGATGTACCGCAATCGCAGTGTCACCGAGCATGGTTTCCGGGCGGGTTGTCGCAATTTCGATTTCACCCGAACCATCTGCAAGCGGATACCGCATATGATAGAATGCACCTTGAACATCCTTGTAAATGACTTCGATGTCAGACAGCGCCGTCTTTGTTTGCGGATCCCAGTTGATTATATATTCGCCGCGGTAGATCAGGCCTTTTTTATAAAGGGAGACAAACACTTCGCGAACCGCTTTTGACAACCCTTCATCAAGCGTGAAACGCTCGCGGGAATAGTCGAGCCCAAGACCGAGTTTTGCCCACTGCCTGCGGATGAATTCGGCATATTCTTCTTTCCATTCCCATGATTTTTCAAGGAATTTTTCCCTTCCCAGATCGTGGCGGGAAATTCCCTGCTCACGAAGTTTGGCATCAACCTTTGCCTGGGTTGCGATTCCGGCATGGTCCATGCCCGGCAGCCATAATACGTCATATCCCTGCATTCGCTTCGCCCTGGTCAGAATGTCCTGAAGCGTCGTATCCCATGCATGGCCAAGGTGAAGCTTGCCGGTAACATTCGGCGGCGGAATGACAATCGTGTAGGGCTCTTTCGCTTCATCGCCTGTCGCCTGGAAAAACTTTTCTTTCACCCACCAGTCATACCACTTTGCTTCCGTCGATTGCGGGTTATACTTCGTCGGCATCTTGATTTCTTCATTAGCCATCTCTATACCCTCCTGTTTTTTACGTTTCTTCTGTAGGTCCTTTGCTGAAAACAGCCAATAAAAAAAGCCTTTTTCACCAAAAGGGCGAAAAAAGCTGTATCCGCGGTACCACCTTTATTTGCCTGAACAGGAATGCTGAAAAATCCTGCCCGGCACACTTCATCGGATAACGGCTTATGCCGGCTTCTTCTACTGATGCCATAAGGCCCTTGTTCAAAGAAGCTGCTTGAGGGCGACCTTCCGAATACATGGATCCTGGAAATTCTCTCAGCAAACTGAATTTCCTCTCTTTAGGCCTTGCATCCATACTCTTCCCTGTCCCAGCATTTCATTCATGGACTTTTTCAAATACTGATATATAAGTATATTACAAATAAAGTTCGAATGACGTCAACTATTGTTCCCCGTTTTTTTGATTTTTATTCATAATGATTTGGCTGTAAGCAAACTGGATTCATTATACACGTCTTTCCGTTAGGGTTTTTCGTAAACATTGCTCCTGTTTTAACAGGGCGGGTTGATTTCTGATACAATACTCACTTTCACCTGGACCACAAGTGCTGCATCAGTTCATGGTTACCTTCGGCCGCATCCACAGTATGTTCTTTGCCGGAGGGCTTCAGGCATATCCATTCATTCCCGTCCATAACTCTTTCTTCACAAATACACTTTTCCCCGACCTCCTGCATAAACTGGTTTTAACACGACTGGACGCTCTATGCTTCTGGAAGGAGGAAATCATGAAAAGACGTTACTGGAAGTACAGGCTGCCGCCCGGTGTAAGGAAGTTCAGGGACATTTGCGAACAAATCACTCTGCCGTTATGTATATTCCAGCTGATCAGAACGCTGCTCTTTCCAACAACCCTTGATGTCATTTTTTTAATCTGCCTTGTATTTCTGCTGTGTTGTTTTTATTTGGGATGGTTATAGGGGGCTCTCACAAAATTTTTTCGGCCTTCTGCTCTGCCTGGATCGCTTCTCACCTTAATTCTTCATATAAAGTAAGCCGGCTGACTTCCTGTCTGCCGGCTTACTCTGTCATTCTGTTTCCATCTCGATCATTCTCCTTGCAATCACCCCGCGTTTTTCAAGTTTCCAGACCGCTTGCTGCAGCCTGCGGGTCCAAGTTAAGTGGTCCGTAAGCCGCAGCCTGCTGAGGCAAAGGTCCAAAAGTTCCTGATGGGAGACCAGGAGGGCTGCAAAAAGATATTTTTCCTCCATTCGCCAGGAGAATGCTTCAAAGTAAGGTTCCAGGCTCTCCACAAACGTTCCCGGATCTGCTGAGCCTTCAATTGCGTGTTTTTCTGTGTAAAAAAGCAAATCGAACACCGGAGAATCGTACCCCGCCTGTTCAAGGTTAATCAGTAAGCTCCCGCCTTCCCTGTCTGTCAGAAAGTGATCTTCACAGGCGTTATGGAGGACGGCACAAATCCGTGCCTTTTTGTCCCCTGCTTCTTCACGCCAGCCGGCCAGCCACCTTTCTGAATCTTCCAGCAGGACCATCACCTGAAAGAAAGAGGAAGTGAATAAGTATTCTCCCGGAGACATGTAGACCCTTTGCTCACATGTTTCCATAAACGTCTCGAATGCATACCGCTGTTTTTGCCGGATGTTTCGAACCGTTGAAGAGAAAGCATCAAGCTGTACCGCGCTCAATTCCTGCTCCTTCACCGTCATGCGATGAAGCCTGGCAATTTCTACAGGATACTTTTTGATGTTCCGGTCAGCCGCCTCGTTTGTATCAATCCATGGCGTCAGCGTATAATAGACACCATTAACTTCGACACCCGGCTGGCCGGAAATTGTCGGGGACGGCGCAAGAAGCCGTCGGTACCCTTTTTTATAAATGGTTTGCAGCATATGCGCAAACCTGCCGGCATCTTCTTTACGGAGCCGCGTTTTTTTTAATGCAAAGGTGCCGCCGTCCGTTTCCACCTTTTTGATTCGGCCCCGGCCTGTTACTTTCTGCGGCGTTAAGCGGTAAGCGGCCAGGATACGCCGGTATTTTTCAGAAATGTTTCCAGTCATTTGGCCTCACCTGCTGTTATTGAATGATAACCGGCTTTTTGCCGGCTGATGCAGCATAACGGCCTGCAGTACAATATTCCCAAAAGAGAAAACGGCAAAAAATGCCGTTTTCATGTCCCTTATACTTTGCTCTCAGCAACCGGGATATATAAAATCTGGCCGGCATAGACATCATCCTGTTCCAGCCTGTTGACCCGAATAAGCGCCCCGGTCTGAAGTTCATAACGCTCTGCTACGGCATCAAGAGAATCTCCATCCTGGACGATGTACATTTTTAATCGTGAAAAATCATCCTGCTCACTTGACAGGAACTTCGTCAAATATATGGCATTTTCGTCCCGTTTTTTACTGTGTGCCGATTTAGGGGCGGCCGCTTCTTCCGCTTCCGGTTCCTCGACAGGTTCTTCATATTCACCCCTCGCCATGAAATAATGTTCCTTTTCTTCCTGGCGCCCCTTCATGCCGATTTGAAGCTCCTTCGGTTCCTCAGCTTGCTCTTCTTCACTGGCAATGTCAGCTTTTTTCCGTGATTCAGCAGAGAAAGATATGACTTTATCGTCGTAACCGGGCACTTCAGCCTCATTTGAAAGCGGGGCGAAGCCGGCTGTTTCATCGTAAATCTCCGCTTCCCCGTTACCTTCTATCGTTAGATCCTCTCTGGCCAGAACCGTCGGCTCTTCTTGAAAATCTGTTTTGCCGGCATTTTCCTGCTTTTCTATATCCTTTGCCGGTTCTTCAGCCATTGCCGGTTCATGCGGCCGCTGATCTGGCACTTCACTGCCGGATTCAGGAAAAGACGCCTCTGTCTCGTAGGCACTTTTTTCAACAGGCTTTGACGTGTCTGCCACTTGATCTGCTTGGTCTGCATTCCCTTCAGCTTCTGACTGGGTGCCGTGTTTTTGTTCCGGTTCAACCGCCGTGGTTTCCTGACGGACTGGTTCGGGTTCTGCTGCAGCTTTTGGCCGTGAAGTCGATATGCCGCTGATCGACAAGTCCGCACTTAACTGGAGACATCCCTTTCTCGGAAGTTCATAGTCAAACGTCTCAATTGTGACATATACGTCATTCAAGTCTTCGACACGCGTCTTTGGCACCGTAATATCAATCGGAAAACGGTGTTCGAGAACGCTCGTGCCGTCCTCATTTAACTGTACCCTGTCGATGAGGCGCATACCCCTTCTGGCTTCATCGGCACTCTCATCTCCATCTGAGTCTTCCGCACGGTACTCCCCGCTTAATAATAGAGCCCCCTTTATGGAAACGTGCTGATTATGCTCCTGTATGACAATATCGGGTTCAAGGGACATGGAAACCATTTCGGATACTTCCTGTCCTCTTTCAAACCATACAGTTTCTTCTACCGAAAACCGCAATGATTGGTTATAATCCTCGGACAAGTCACTTCCTCCTTTCGGGCATTTACTTCGACACTACAGATTTATGAGCCTGTATCCGTTTTTATGAATACTATTTAGGAAGCTGCCACATACACGTTTAATTGAAGCTGTCCGATTGCCCTGCTATTTTTTATTCTGCTGTTAAGAAGAGTGGGGGCATTACGGTGTTAAACGTAAGGCTAGCGGTTAAAAAAGAAAAGCCCCTCCCACCCAATCCTGCCAGGTCAAGATGTAGAATGTTTTCTCCATAGGAAAAACCGCCCGGAAATCCGGGCGGTTTACTTATCACTGAGCAATCTTTGAAAATACCCGATCGACTGCTGCAATTGTCTTTTCAATATCTTCGTCCGTGTGGGCAGTTGATAGGAACAGGCCTTCGAATTGGGAAGGAGGCAGGAAAATGCCTTCTTCAATCATCTCACGGTAGTATGCAGCAAACATGTTCAAATCGGAAGTGCTTGCTTTATCAAAGTTTGTGACTTCTTCATTTGTGAAGAAGAAACCGACCATAGAACCCGCCCGGTTAACCGCATGCGGGATGCCATGCTTTTCGGCAGCCTGTTTGAAACCTTCTTCAAGTCGTTTCGCTTTTGCCTCGAACGTTTGGTAAGATTCAGGTGTCAATTGGCTGAGGGTTTCATAGCCTGCTGTCATTGCGAGCGGGTTTCCGGAAAGGGTGCCGGCCTGGTAAATCGGTCCTGCCGGTGCTACTTTTTCCATAATTTCAGCTTTCCCGCCATATGCGCCTACCGGCAATCCCCCGCCGATGACTTTTCCGAGACATGTCAGGTCAGGCGTGACGCCGAAATGGCCCTGGGCACAGTTGTAACCAACCCGGAAACCCGTCATTACCTCATCAAAAATAAGCAGTGAGCCGTTCTTCTCGGTTATTTCGCGCAAATCTTCAAGGAAACCGGGCTGCGGCGGCACAACTCCCATATTTCCCGCTACAGGTTCCACGATGACGCCGGCAATGTCATCGCCGAATTTGTCAAAGGCGTACTGAACGCTTTCCATATCATTGTATGGAACAGTGATCGTGTTTTCCGCAACCCCTTTAGGAACACCCGGGCTATCCGGCAAACCAAGGGTCGCAACGCCTGATCCTGCTTTGATGAGAAGCGAATCGCCGTGGCCATGGTAGCAGCCCACGAACTTCATGATTTTGTTACGTCCTGTGTAACCGCGTGCGAGTCGGAGTGCGCTCATAGTGGCTTCCGTCCCGGAGTTAACCATCCGTACTACTTCAATTGAAGGTACACGTTCGATAACGAGCTCGGCAAGAGTGTTTTCAATGTCAGTAGGTGCTCCAAAGCTTGTTCCCATCTCAGCCGCCTTTTTGAGGTTCTCAACAACACGGTCATCCGCATGACCAAGAATTAACGGTCCCCATGACAGGACGTAATCAATATATTCATTTCCGTCGATATCATAAATTTTGGAGCCTTTGCCCCGTTCCATGAAAATCGGATCCATGTCCACAGATTTGAACGCGCGGACGGGGCTGTTCACACCGCCCGGCATCAAGTCTACCGCTTTTTTAAACGAAGCTTTCGACTTTTCAAAGCTTTTCATGTTATTCCTCCTCTGTGTTTATTATTCATTCAGCCAGCGTGCCGCGTCCTTTGCAAAATAGGTGATAATGAGATCTGCACCGGAGCGTTTCATGCTGACCAGTTTTTCCAGCACGATTTCTTTTTCATCGATCCAGCCGTTCTGGGCCGCTGCTTTGATCATTGAAAACTCGCCGCTGACATTATAGGCCACAACCGGGGTATGAAAACGGTCACGGACTTCCCTGATGATATCGAGATAAGACAGGGCCGGTTTGACAATGAGGAAATCAGCTCCTTCATTTATATCGGATTGTGCTTCACGAAGCGCTTCAAGACGGTTAGGCGGGTCCATCTGGTATTCTTTCCGGTCGCCAAACTGCGGTGAACTATGGGCTGCATCCCGGAATGGGCCGTAAAAAGCCGATGCATATTTCACGGCATAGGACATGATCGGAACATTTTCGAACCCTGCTTCATCAAGTCCCACCCTGATAGCCGCCACAAATCCGTCCATCATATTAGATGGAGCGATGATGTCAGCACCTGCTTTCGCCTGGGAAACGGCAGTGCGCGCAAGCAAATCAAGGGTCGGATCATTTAAAATCTTCCCGCCTTCAACGATGCCGCAGTGGCCGTGGCTTGTGAACTGGCATAAGCACGTATCAGCAATGACTGTCAGCTCAGGAAAATGTTCCTTAATCTGGCTGATTGCTTGTTGGACAATCCCCTGGTCATTATATGCTTCTGAACCATGCTCATCCTTGTGGTTCGGCACACCGAAAACAATGACAGATGGCACACCAAGTTCAGACACTTCCTGCATTTCTGCATTCAGCAAATCAAGGGAAAGATGATAAACGCCCGGCATGGATGGAACTTCTTTGCGGATATTTTCCCCTTCGACCACAAATATGGGATAGATAAGATCCTCTTTATGTAAATGCGTTTCCCTGATCATCGACCGCATTCCTGCACTGCTGCGGAGCCTGCGGTGCCGGTCAAATTGCAAATCCTTCATGGTAACAACCTCCTTTTATAGTCCTTCAAACGCCTAATGCAGCATACGAAACATCTGAGACGGTTTGCTGCCGAAATATGGCCCCAATCAACCGCAATAAGCCTCAAGGGCATCAAGGAGTCCTGAAGCAGTATAGGTTTCCGGAATCACATCAACCTTCAGGCCAAGCTTTTCAGCGGTTCCGGAAGCGATGGGGCCGATGCATGCAACAACCTTGCCGCCTGTCCGTTTATCGGCGGGAAGATCTTTTAACAGCTCTATAAAAGAAGAGACAGTCGACGAGCTCGTAAAGGTGAAGATGTCTATTTCCCCGTTCATAACTGCCTGCTCCAGCTGAGGTTTTGCAGCATGATTCATATCGGTTTTATAAAAAATGATATCCAGCACTTCACAGCCGCCGGCCTGCAAAGCTTCCGGCAGTACATCCCTTGCCAGATTGCCGCGCGCCAAAAGCACCCTGCTGTTTTTTCCGGTCCATTTTATTAATTCTTCAGCAAGAGATTCAGCAACGAATTTTTCCGGAATAAGATCTACGGCCCAGCCGGCTTCCAAAACAGCCTCTTTCGTTTTGGAACCGACTGCTGCGATTTTAGGCAGGGCCACCGCCTTGCCGCCACTATACTTTTTCAAAAAATGACTAAAGTAGCGGACGCCGTTTTTGCTCGTCAACACAATCCAGTCAAAGTCACCCAGACAATCAATCGTCTCTCGGATCAATGCCGTATCTTCAGGCTCACTTACCTGAATGAGCGGTATATCCACCGGAATGCCCCCGCGCTGCCTGATTTGGCCACTGTAGGAGCGCGCCTGTCCGGCTGCGCGTGGATTCAGTATCCGTTTACCATATAACGGGCCCGGCTCCCTGTCCATTACTGATCAAGCTCCTCTTTCACCTGCTCCACAAGCTTGCCGGCGCCCCGCTCAATTAACAGGTCTGCTGCTCTGCTCCCCGCTGCTGCCGGGTCTTTGTCTGTAACGGTTTCTTTTAAAAGCGTTTTTCCATCGGGGGATCCGACCATCGCGGTCACTGTCACTTCTCCGTTTTCCATGACAGCATGGGCTCCGACCGGCACCTGGCAGCCGCCTTCTATTTTGTACAAGAATGCACGCTCTGCAGTAGTCGTCAGATCGGTATACCTGTCATTCAGCCTTTGGAGAAGTTCCTGAAGGTCTTTGTCGTCTTCACGGCACTCAATGGCAAGCGCCCCCTGCCCCACCGCCGGGATCATGACATCAGGGGCAAGGTATTCCGTCACCACATCATCAGACCAGCCCATACGCTGCAAACCTGCTGCGGCAAGGACTATTGCATCAAAGTCTTCCGTATCGAGCTTCGCCAGACGTGTATCGATGTTCCCCCTGATCGGTTTGATTTCCAGGTCAGGCCGCCTGCTTAAAATCTGGGAACTGCGGCGCAGGCTGCTCGTGCCGACGACAGAACCGGCAGGAAGATCATCAAGTTTCTGACCGGATTTCGAAATGAAGGCATCCCTGAAGTCGACGCGTTCTGGTACACATGCAATGACAAACCCTTCCGGAAGTTCAGAAGGCACATCCTTCATGCTGTGGACAGCCATATCAATTTCTTTGTCCGCCATCGCCTGTTCAATTTCTTTTACAAACAAGCCTTTTCCACCGACTTTAGACAGTGTGACGTCCAGAATTTTATCACCTTTCGTCACAATCTTTTCCACTTCGAATTCATAAGGCAGGCCGAATTGTTTGAGCTGCTCGATGACCCACTCGGTCTGTGTAAGGGCAAGTTTACTTTTACGGGAACCTATTACAATTTTACGCATATAAACCTCCAGCTTTTTGTATTGTCTTTCAATTATTTGATGAATCAATTGGCAGTTCATTATTTTAAAATTACAGATTTAAGCAAAGAGACCAAACCTGAATTTCGAGGCTCCTGCGCCCAATGCCAGCCCAGAGGCGAGAGCGGGACAAGGAACGCTCGAATCATCTATCTCTTTAAGGATACCAAATATGGAAGTTTGACAAACTTCCAAATAGGAAAAAGTTGATCAATACAATAAGAAAAGCGGCAAAATTCCACGTAACCATCTGTTTTCCCTGTATTCCTTTACCTGCTTTCATATACAAAATGAAACTGTACACAGCAAGTACGATGAATGATCCGATAACTTTCGCATCATACAAATAAAACTGCTCAACTTTAGCATTCGCCCAGATGACACCGAGTATCAAACTGATCAGCAGCAGCGGTACGCCAATCAGATTGAAACGGAAGGCCATCTTCTCGAACGTGGACAAATCACCCAGGCGCTGCAGCCTTTTCCCCCATTGTTTCTGTTTCAGCATGTTATATTGCAGTAAATACATGATTGATAATATGAAAGATATGGAGAAAGCTCCATATGACAAAATCGCTATAGTGATATGAATGACAGCAAGCTCAGACATCAGCCGTTCTGCCGATGTATCAGCAAAATGCTGATTTGGTGCAAGCAAGTGCAAAGTCATAAAACTGAATCCGAGAACATTGGTGAAAAACACAAAAAAATCCATGCGGAAAAGCCTGTTAATGACCAGCGAAAATGTCACAAGCACCCAGGCATAAAAATAGAGACCTTCCAGGAGCGTAAGAATCGGAAACCGGTTCGTCTCCAGCATTCTCACAACCAGGAATACGGTCTGTAAAATCCACACAATAGAAAGCAACCAGAAGGCTGTACGGTTCACCTTCCGGTTGTTTTGAATAAAGTCTATAAAATATAAAAGCACGCTTAACGAGTAGAGTAGTATCATCAATTCATAAATCACATTAATATTCATACTGCTCATCGACCGACACCTTTAATTATCATTTGACGTGCTGCCAGCCGCCGGCTTAAAGCCTGGCCGCCGCTTCATCCATGCGCATGGCTGCTTTTCTAGCCTGCTTATGAAGCCGGTTTTCTGTTTCCGATGCTTTTTTCACTTCTTCTTCGATGCCGAATATCTTCACAAATAAGTCGATCGCTTCATCCGCATTTGGTTCGGAAGCCATTTCCTTCACACGGGTTACGGGATCGCGGAGCATCTGATTGACTATGCTCTTCGTATGCTTATTCAATATTTTCCGTTCCCGCTCAGTAAGTTCAGGCATCTTCCGTTCAATGCTCTTCATTGTTTCAGCCTGAATGGACAGCGCTTTTTCCCGCAGGCTGGAAATGACAGGCACGACCCCAAGCTGATTCAGCCAGGTGCGGAACTCCACAAGCTCTGCTTCGATGAGAAGTTCAATCTTTTCAGCTTCCCGCTGTCGTTCGAGCTTATTGGCTTCCACAATGCCTTCAAGATCATCAATATCATACAGGAATACCCCTTCGAGATCATTCAAAGCAGGGTCAAGGTCGCGCGGAACGGCGATGTCCACTAAAAACAGCGGACGGCCTTTGCGTTTATGTTCAATTTCCCTATACATTTTTTTGGTGAGCACGTAGTCATTGGAGCCTGTCGAACTGATTAAAATATCCGCTGAAGACAGAGCGCCTGCGATGTTATCCAACGTCTCCGCCTCTCCATCGAATTTTGCAGCAAGTGCTTTTGCTTTTTCAAACGTACGGTTTATGACCGTGATCCGTGAAGCTCCGTTCCCAGTAATGTTTTTAGCAGCCAGTTCGCCCATTTTCCCCGCACCGAGAATGACAACATGCTTGTTGGCAAGGCTTCCGAAGATTTTCTTTGCGAGCTCCACTGCGGCGTAACTGACTGAAACAGCATTTTCACCGATTTCCGTACTGGAGTGGGCCTTCTTTGCCGTTGTGACAACCTGCTTGAATAAATGGTTGAAGATTGTCCCGGTTGTGCCTTCCTCCTGTGCAAGTGCGAAACTGTCACGGACCTGTCCAAGAATTTGCGTCTCACCAATCACCATTGAATCCAGGCCGGATGTAACCCTGAAAAGGTGCTCCACTGCGCCCTCATCCTCATAGATGGTCAAATAGGGGGAGAATTCCTCTTTATCAAGACCGAACCACTCAGCAAGGAATGCTTTAATATAGTAACGCCCTACATGCAACTGATCGACAACCGCAAATATTTCAGTACGGTTACATGTGGACAAGATGACATCTTCAAGCACACTTTTTTGCCGGCGCAATTTCTTGACGGCTTCATGTAAATCTGTTTCATTAAAAGTAAGTTTTTCTCGAATTTCCACTGGGGCCGTTTTATAATTTAAACCGACAACTAGAATATGCAATGTATTTCACCCCGATAACTAAGTAATTACGATTACCAATGTAAGCTTGTTGGATACCTACATTATAACATGACAAATTCGCCACAAATTAAAAAATGTGAACAAAAATCGAAAGGAAAATTATGATAAAATAATAAGATATATAATCAGTTCAACAAAAAAGTAATCATAATGTAAATATTTCTCTCCCACAAAAGATACCAAAGATAACAGCAATAATCAAGCTTTCCGCATAGATCAACAGGAGGTCGGCAATGAAGAAACAGGGAATATTTCCAGGAATACTATTAATAGGAATCGGATTATATTTTTTATTAGAAGAATTACAATTCTCAGCATTCAAGCCATTCTATACGTGGCCGACTCTCTTAATCATCATCGGCATCGCTTTTCTGGCCCGGTCACAGAGCGGCGGGGATGGTGACAGTATCTTTCCCGGCATTATCCTTGTCGGCTTAGGCATCCATTTCCATGCCGCCGGCAGAATCCTGATGTGGCCTGACCACTGGGCCGTTTACACAATTATTCTTGGTGTTGCTTTCATGGCAAAATGGAAAAAGACCGGATCCGGAATTGCAGCAGGACTCATATTGCTCGGTTTATCCGCTTTTGCCCTGTTCTATGACGGGCTGATGACATGGCTCGGATTCATCGACCGGACAATCAGCTGGATGGAAAGGTTTTGGCCAGTCGCACTTATCGCACTCGGCCTGTATTTTCTGTTTTTCAAGAAAAAATAACATGTTTATCGGACATAGTATATGTGGAGAAATCAAGTTTATACGGAAAAAAGCTTTCTCGAATCCTCACCGCACGAAGGAAATGCGGAACATTTTCGAGGAGTCGAATTCCTTCCGCTCCAATCCACTGGTGCGTGAACAGATATCCCGCTTTAATTTTATGTAGCCAGCTGGTTTGGATAGAAAGCTCTGGTATCGATAGTAGAACACCGGTAAAAAAAGAAAGGGTGCCGTAATCAATACGAACGGCACCCTTTTTATCATATGAATTTAAGTTTTGAACACGAAAAAGAACCCATCAGCCAGAGGGCCGGTTTTTTAGTTTCTATAAGATGGTGCTGAAAAACTCTCTTGTCCGTTCCTCTTTCGGGTTATCAAAAATTTGGGACGGATGCCCGACTTCGACAATGCGCCCATCGTGCATATATATGACCCAGTCAGCGACCTCACGGGCAAATCCCATTTCATGAGTGACGACCACCATGGTCATGCCTTCTTCCGCAAGCTCCTTCATCGTTGCAAGCACTTCACCGACCAGCTCCGGGTCAAGTGCTGACGTCGGCTCGTCAAACAGCATGATGTCGGGCTTCATCGCAAGAGACCTGGCGATGGCGACACGCTGTTTCTGGCCGCCTGACAGCCTTGATGGATATTCGTTCTCTTTATCGGCGAGACCGACCTTTTTCAGCAGCTCGCGCCCTTCTTCAAGCGCCTGTTTTTTAGGGATTTTTTTGACTTGTACAGGCGCTTCGATTACATTTTCAATGACCGTTTTATGCGGAAAGAGATTGAAGTGCTGGAACACCATACCTACCGTTTGCCTAACTTCATTCAAGTTATGGGTTGACGGAGTGATTTCTTCCCCTTCAATAATGACCTTTCCGCTATCTTTCATTTCAAGAAAGTTCAAGCAGCGCAGCAGCGTACTTTTTCCCGAGCCGGAAGCCCCGATCAGGACGACCACGTCACTTTCTTTCACACTCATATCAATATCTTTCAATACATGCAAATCCCCGAAGGACTTATTCAACTTTTCTACCTTGATCATTTCCTTTTCATTACTCAAAGGATGTACCTCCTTAACGTCATTGGACAGCTGTCTTCATTGCTCTGTTTAGGCTAGTCCGCTTATTAGTCACTTACCGACATTTTCTTTTCAACCCAGCTCACAACGACTGTAAGGATCAGTACAAGGATGAGATAGTAGATTGCAACAATCAATAAATAGGTCATATTATCGAAGTTGTTGGATCCCATCGTAGTGGCCGCATTGAACAATTCAAACATACCGATAAAAGCGGCCAATGACGAGTCCTTCGTTGCGATGATGAACTGGTTGCCAAGCGGCGGCAGCGCCCTGCGGAACGCCTGCGGCAAAATAATCCTTCTCATCGTAAGTCCGCGAGTCATGCCAAGGGAACGGCCTGCTTCCATCTGTCCTTTATCGATCGATTGTATCGTTCCGCGAAAAATTTCGGCAATGTATGCGCCGTTGTGGAAAGCAAGCCCGAGAGTCGCTGACCAGAATGCTGATATATTCAGGCTTGTCAAACCAAAATAGAAGATAAAAATTTGAACAATCAATGGGGTTCCTCGAACGATGAAAATATAGAAGTTGGAAATCCATTCTAAGACCGCAATGCGGGAGATTTTAAGCAGCGCAAAAAACAGGCCGATAAAAATGGCGATCAGTACAGAAATTGCCGTCAACTTTAGTGTGACAAGCATAGCTTCTAAAAAAATATCAGTACTGTCGAAAAATGTTTCAAAAAAGTGCGCAAACGTAGGCAAGTCTTCCATCTCCTTTAATGCAGAGAATGCGCGCAGTCAGGAGCGCGCATTCCGCATAAATTCGTAGCTAGATACGTTCAGTGTGTGTTTATTCGGGTTTTGTTGTGATGTCTTCGTCAAAATACTCTTTACTGATTTCGGATAGCGTGCCGTCTTCACGAAGTTTTTCAAGGGCTGCGTTAACTTCTTCAAGAAGCTTGTCATTCTCCTTAGCAATGGCGATTGCCTGCTCACTGCGGCCCAGAAGCTCTCTCGCTTCGATTTCAAGCCCTTTGCCGATGGCAGTCTTGCCAGTTACGAAGTCAGTGATAACCGCATCGTGTTTCCCCTTGCTCAATGCTTCAAGAGCGGTGACGTCACTGTCATAGTTGATAATATTATCTGTAACCTCTTCTGCACTTTTTGCATAAGTTGAGCCTTTGGACACGGCAATTTCTTTATCTTTCAGATCGTCAAGTGTTTGAACATCGCTGTCCGGGCGGGTGAATATTTGCGGACCTGAGTAGTAATAAGGGGTTGTGAAATCAACGTGTTCTGCACGCTCTTCGGTGACCGTGTGGCTGGCAACGGCAGCATCAAAGCGGCCTGTTTTAACACCTTCGACGATACTTGCAAACTTAAATTTCTTCTGTACGGGTTCAAGTCCCAATTCTTCGGCTACAGCATTGGCTACATCGATATCAAAACCTGTCATCTCTCCGTTCGGGCCTGTCTGGCTGAATGGAGCGAAGTCACCTGATGCCGCGAAAGTGAACTTTCCATCTTCAACAAGGTTCATGCCACTTTCAGAACCCTCTCCTTCTCCTTCACCGGTTTGGGCGCCCTCTTCCTCTCCGCCACCGCATGCGGCAAGCATGCCTGCTGTCAGGACTAATACTAACATTGTCATAAACCATTTTTTCATTTTTAAGACCCTCTCCTTTTTTTCTCTTTCATTTAATAGCGAACCTCTTTTCAAACGGGTAAACTCCCAAGGAAAACAGATCATCTCCCCTCAAATTATCTCAATATTCGAAAAAAGACAGTGCTACTATAATATTACAGATGACGTGAAATTTTTTCAATTTTCATTCTGACCACTCAGCAGGTCTGCGCTCTTCTTATGTATGGTTTGAGGGGTTGTCCAAACTGTTTGCTTAAAAATACAAGAGAATTCGCATTATTACGTAATTACCCGCAACATTAAACGTATAAACATATTTTTTAATATTATTGAAATGTAACCGGGCAAAGAAAGAACAAAAGCGCAAGGCGCCCGAGCAGCGGCGTATGCATAAGCGGGGGTATCCGCTGTGGGGCGATTTTCCCTCCCGGAGGGGGCAGCTCAGCTGGTCCGCATCCCAATATGATGCCAGGCCAGTACAGCCTGAGTACCCCCGGCATGGAAATTGGCACGTTCTTCACCGTTTCAGGCAAGCCGACGGCCAAATCCGGGCTGTTATTCATATACAGGATCAATCAGACCCATTTTGGCCCGGTAACCTGCCGGATTTGTCTCATTTTATAAAAAAACTATTCTTTTTCTTCGTATTTCACGCCAGATGACTGTTCCTTCCCGCCATATCCCCGGCTTTTCACGCCCTTTACGAACAACCGCAATCAGGGAGATGCACTTTCACGCGGAATCTCGTTTCTTTCACGCCAAACGATCACTTTTTCACGCGTAATCTCCCATATTTCATGCCATAGAGGCCGACTTTCACGCCGAAGCAGCTGTTTCGCGCCGTTCAGCCCGGCTTTCACGCGGGAACTCCTTTTTTCATGATGGCGACAGGCCCTGCCTCACAGCTGGACACTCGAAATGCGCAAGGCGCCCGCTTATCGGCGTACGCATAAGCGGGGGTACCCGCAGGAAGGCGGGTTTCCCTTCTGGAGGGGATACCCGCTTATGACGAAAGCCGCTGGCGCCTGGAGCTGGATGACTCCCTTTTGTTCCTTAACAACGAAAAAACACCAGGAGGATGTAACTCCTCTCTGGTGCTAGTTTGCCGTCAGGCACGGATAAGGCGCTCGATTGCCGACCAAGCCTGGTCTTTTCCCTGGGCGGTTTCAGCAGAAAAAATGACTGCTTCATCTTCCGCCTCCATTTCGAGTGTCTCTTTTACGACTTTAAGGTGCTTCTGCCATTTCCCTTTCGGTATTTTGTCTGCCTTTGTCGCGACAATCAGCACCGGAATACCGTAGTGTTTTAGAAAGTCATACATCATGATATCATCGTTGCTTGGCGGATGACGGAGATCAATGATCTGGACGACGCCTTTGAGGCGGTTGGAAGTCGTCATGTATTCTTCTATCATCCGTCCCCATTTCTCTTTCTCCTTTTTGGAAACCTTTGCGAATCCATAACCGGGCACATCGACAAAATAAAGGGAATCATTGATGTTATAAAAGTTCAACGTCTGGGTTTTGCCCGGCTTCTGTGAAGTTCTCGCAAGATTTTTCCGGTTGATCATTTTATTGATAAATGAAGATTTCCCGACATTCGAACGTCCGGCAAGGGCTATTTCCGGATATCCTTCACCAGGGTATTGTTCAGGTTTGACTGCACTGATGACGATTTCTGCTTTGGTCACCTTCATGCCTGTTCTCCCGCCAATGCCTGTGCAAGCACTTCATCAAGATGCGAAACAAGCACGTAATGCAAATCCTTCCGGACACTTTCCGGGATATCTTCAAGGTCTTTTTCATTGTCTTTCGGGACAATGATCGTCTTCAGCCCAGCCCTATGCGCACTGAGGGATTTTTCCTTCAGGCCGCCGATAGGCAGCACGCGGCCGCGCAAGGTGATTTCGCCTGTCATGCCCACTTCCCTGCGAACGGGGCGGCCTGTCAGTGCAGATACAAGTGCTGTGGCCATTGTTATTCCTGCAGAGGGCCCGTCCTTCGGGGTGGCACCTTCCGGAACATGGATATGAATATCATTTTTTTCAACGAAATCCGGATCGATTCTCAGTTCCTCTGCTCTAGATCGGATGTAACTGAAGGCAGCCTGCGCCGATTCTTTCATAACATCGCCAAGTTTACCGGTCAGAATCAGCTTCCCTTTACCGGGATATACGGATACTTCAATGGCAAGGGTATCGCCTCCTGCCGAAGTATAGGCAAGCCCGGTAGCGGTGCCGACCTGGTCTTCGATTTCAGCTTCCCCATACCTGTAAACAGGTTTGCCGAGGAACTCCTCAATGTTTTTATCCGTGATGATAACACGTTTCCGCTCTTCTGAGACGATAATACGTGCAGACTTGCGGCAAAGGGTTGCCAGCTGGCGTTCTAAGTTGCGGACGCCGGCTTCACGTGTATATCGCCTGATGAGCTTCAGAATCGCTTCATCCCGGATTTGCAGATCATTTTTGGTCATGCCGTGCTCTTTAAGCTGTTTGGGCAGCAGATGATCTTTGGCAATATGAACCTTTTCCACTTCCGTATAGCCTGCAATATGGATCACTTCCATCCTGTCAAGGAGGGGGCCAGGTATTGTCTGCATGTTATTGGCTGTAGCGATGAACATGACTTTTGAAAGGTCATATGGCTCTTCGATATAGTGATCGCTGAAATTGTGGTTCTGTTCCGGATCAAGCACCTCGAGCATCGCCGATGAAGGATCGCCCCTGAAATCATTGGACATTTTATCAATTTCATCAAGCAGAAATACAGGGTTGATGAACCCCGCTTTCTTCATCCCCTGGATAATGCGTCCGGGCATAGCGCCGACATACGTTCTGCGATGGCCGCGGATTTCGGCCTCGTCACGGACGCCGCCGAGCGATGCCCGCACAAATTTTCGGTTCAGTGACCTGGCAATGGAACGGGCCAATGATGTCTTCCCGACCCCCGGAGGGCCGACAAGACAAAGGATCGGGCCTTTCATGGAATTGGTCAATTTTTGAACGGCAAGATATTCAAGGACACGCTCTTTCACCTTTTCCAGACCGTAATGATCTTCATTAAGAACCTTCTCGGCATGATGAATGTCAAGATTATCTTCTGTTTCCTCTTTCCAAGGCAGCGAAACAAGCCAATCGATATAATTGCGGATCACTGAGCTTTCAGCAGAGCTAGCAGGGATTTTTTCATACCGTTCCAGTTCCTTAAGGGCAATCTCGGTAACATTCTCCGGCATCATGGCATCCTCGATTTTGCCTCGAAGCTCGGCGACTTCTCCGGTTTTTCCTTCTTTATCACCCAGCTCCTTCTGGATAGCCTTCATTTGTTCACGCAGATAATATTCCTTTTGAGTCTTCTCCATTGAACGCTTGACGCGCTGTCCGATTTTCTTTTCAAGGTTGAGGACTTCCTTTTCATTATTGATAATCGTTATGAGCTTGTTGAGTCGCCCTTTCACCTCAAATATTTCAAGGACTTGCTGTTTTTCCTTTATTTTCAGTGATAAATGAGAAGCGATCATGTCGGCCAGGCGGCCCGGAACCTCAATATCAGATACGGAAGCGAGCGTTTCCGCAGTCAATTTTTTTGAAAGCTTTATGTATTGTTCAAATTGCTCAAGCAATGTCCGCATGAGCGCCTGCTCTTCGACACCCTTCGTATCATCTTCCTCGAAGTTTTCAATTTGGACTTCGAAATATTCCTCATCGTCCGTGTACTCAAGGATCTTCGCCCTATTCAACCCTTCCACCAGCACACGGATAGTACCGTTCGGCAATTTTAGCATCTGTTTCACTTTTGATAATGTGCCGACTTTGTAAATATCATCCTCCGTCGGTTCGTCAATTCCCACATCTTTTTGTGCTGCAAGAAAAATGAGGTGATCGTCTACCATTGCCTGCTCAAGTGCGTTGACTGATTTATCCCGGCCTACATCCAGATGAAGGACCATCGACGGATAAACAAGCAAACCGCGCAGCGGGAGGAGCGGGATATTCATAATTTTATTATGTTCCATTCTTATACACCTCCATGTATGCATCCTGGAAAAAACAAATGGAATCTTTGTTCAATTCTATCCTATTTCAGGAATGTTTGTCTATTATGCCGGACGGGTATGACAGAATTT
The DNA here is from genome assembly GCF_001644195.2 of Bacillus marinisedimentorum. Taxonomy (NCBI): domain Bacteria; kingdom Bacillati; phylum Bacillota; class Bacilli; order Caryophanales; family Bacillaceae; genus Bacillus; species Bacillus marinisedimentorum. The sequence goes on from NZ_LWBL02000039.1 coordinate 85,967, forward strand.
CTCCGCATATTTTACCATTTCCGCTTACTGTTGGCTTACCCGTATAGAATATCCGGTCAAACGTTGTAATTATACCCCAAAACACAATCCAGCCCCTTGAGGCTGGATTGTATATTCACATTTGGCTTGATGCCGGACGGACATCACCGGTTCCAGGGGGCTCCTGGACCATCGCCAGTTTAAAAACTTCGTGCAGGTGTCTGACAGGATGAACTGTAATACCCTTTATTTCCTTTAAAATTGCCTGGTCATTTTCTGCAGGGATGATGACATGCGTTGCGCCTGCCTTTTGAGCTGCCCTTACTTTCGCAGGTACACCGCCGACAGGCTTGACGTTGCCATGTATGCTGATTTCCCCGGTCATAGCGATGGTCCGGCTGATGCTCCGTTTGTGGATGGCTGAATAAATGCCGGTAGCAATCGCGATTCCGGCTGAAGGCCCGTCAACAGGAATCCCTCCGGGGAAATTGACGTGAATGTCATACTTTTCAGCGGGAACTCCCATATTGCGGAGAACCGTGATTACATTCTCAACCGATCCCTTGACAAGGCTTTTCCTGCGGATTGATTTGTTGCTGCCTCCGATGCTCTCTTCCTCGACAATCCCTGTTATTGTAATCCCGCCGGTTTTTTCGGTTCCGGCAGGTATGACGGTCACTTCAATTTCAAGCAGAGCGCCGGTATTCGGCCCATAAACAGCAAGCCCGTTGACCAGACCGACTTTCGACAGCTGCTGGATTTTTTTCTCAAACCGCGGCTGCATCTGGCTTGAATTGACAACCCATTCTATATCACTGTCGAGAATTTCTTCCCGGTTTTCTGAAATGGCGAGTCCAGCAGCAATCTGAATGATATTCACTGCTTCCCTGCCATTTTTGGCAAATTGCGAGACGATATTCAGGCCGTTTTGCGAAATCGAATGGTCTGTTTTCTCAGCGGCATTACGGGCGATTTCCTGAATTTCATCCTGGTCGAGCTCCCTGAAAAAGATCTCCATGCACCTGGAGCGTATTGCTGGAGGGATCTCAGATGGCGTTCTCGTAGTCGCTCCGATCAGTCTGAAATCAGCCGGCAGTCCCTTTTGGAAAATTTCATGGACATGTAGAGGAATCTGCGTGTTTTCTTCATTATAATAAGCACTTTCAAAATATACTTTACGGTCTTCAAGGACTTTCAACAATTTGTTCATTTGAATCGGGTGAAGCTCACCGATTTCATCAATGAATAGAACCCCGCCATGCGCATTGCTTACTGCCCCCTGCTTCGGCTGAGGGATGCCGGCCTGCCCCATTGCCCCTGCCCCTTGATAAATGGGGTCATGCACTGATCCGATTAACGGGTCCGCGATGCCCCTTTCATCAAACCGCGCTGTCGTCGCATCAAGCTCAACAAAAACGGCCGACGGCCTGAAAGGCGATTGCTCGTTTTTCTTCGCTTCTTCCAGGACAAGCCTTGCCGCAGCTGTTTTACCGATTCCAGGCGCACCATAGATAATGACGTGCTGCGGATTCGGTCCGCACAGTGCCGCCCGCAGTGCTTTAACTCCATCGCTTTGTCCGACTATATCATTGAAACTGGCCGGCCTCACTTTTTCCGCCAGTGGTTCCGTTAAGGATATCCGCCGCATCATCCGCAGCTGTTCCATTTCTTTTTTTGATTCACGTTCAATTGAAACTTTCTGGGTGCGTTGATTTTTCAACAGGTTCCAGAAATACAGCCCGATCACGATTCCAAAAAACAGCTGAATGGCGATTACCGCCCCTGACCAACTCATAGCAAACCTCCTGCAGAAAGAATTTATCAGCTAGTATCTCCCTGCAGGGAAAGATGTAAACAGGGCGGGAGAAATCTTTTAACGGCAGCCTGCCGTTTTTTGCAGGTGCGGCGTTATTTTAAAAAAGCAATCCGGATGTGAGAAGAAGAGACGGTTCGATCTGTTAGAAACCGAGCTGTACATAAACAGCGGTCAGCGGAGATAAATGGGGCAATGCTCATCATTTTCAATCTCGCCTCTTACAGGCCCGATTCTCTCATATAAATCCTTATAATCCTCCTTCCATCCAAGCATTAGCGACCTGTGTGGTCAATGCCATCACCTATTCTACCTATCACACGCGTTTCACGCATTACAGTACTGATTCATCCCCTCTTGTTCTACCCATCAATCTTTCG